>NZ_JBHWYR010000056.1:0-31710 GCF_042728695.1 Bacillus sp. NPDC060175 | reverse complement strand
TTTATATAGAAACTACTTAAGAAATTTCATGTACATTGTTATCTTTATGATTTCTTATCTAATTGATAAGAGATCATGTTATATTTTTATAACAGGGGTGAATTAGAATGACTGAAACTTTAAAGACACTTATAATGCTTGATGCTACTTACGTTATTATAGCAATTATGACGGTACTGGTATTTGTATACTTGGAATTAAAATCTCAGTAACGTATGCAGGCGTAATTGATAGCTTCACATTTAAATATAGCTAGAAGAAAGCGAGGAGGAAATTGTTTCTCCTCGCTTTTATATTCCCACAGTTTCTTATTTCAACAAATCCAATGTATGTAAAAGTAATCCCCTGTCCCCTACTTCTCCATGACCAGGCACTACTAAGTTCATATTTCCATATCGGTTCAACACATTTTCAATTGATGTGGACCATTCATTTACATACGCATCAGCAACATTCCCTAAATCTTTCGCTTCAGCAGATTTCACTAAACAGCCTCCAGCTAAAATTTTATATTGTGGTAACCATACAACAATATTATCTTCTGTATGACCTTTCCCCGGATAGAACGTTTCTACTTTCATATTTCCAAACTTCATATTCGTAATTGTTTGCAAGTCTCCAAGCGGCTCATCATATCCATTTTTCTTTGCTAATTCTGCGGTTAATGCTGTACTATGCGCTTTAATCCCTCTCTCTTTCAACGTTTTCATTCCACCAATTCGATCAGCGTGCGCATGTGTAATAATGACATCCGTTACGCGCTTCTGGAATTTCTTTTCTACCATCTCTATTAGTTCCTTCGCTAACTTATCATCCCAAGAAGAATCGACAAGTACTAACCCTTTAGAAGTATTAAGAACTAGACCGTTCGAAGGAACTGCTTCTCCATTAAAATAACCTAACTCCGTATGGACCCATACATTTTTATTTAACTGAGAAATTGAAATAGTTCCTGTCTCATTCTTTATTATTTTGTTCTCTACCTTTTGTTCTGCTTGTACAGAAGAAATTGTGCTAATAAATTGAGTTGCTCCTAGTAAACTAACACATAACCCTATTTTTAATAACGTATTCTTTTTCATCCTTATCAATCCTTTCTTTCAAAATAAATAGTTATTACCTATAATAGACAATTCATTCCAAAAGTTTGTTCCATCTTTTCTTACATATTTTTCATGCGATTAATAAAAAAGCGTACAAAATTCTGTACGCTTTAAAACTTAATCTTCTTTTTACCATTCACGCTTTTTATTAATTTTCATTTTTTCTTCAAACGCCTTCTCTAAATCAATTTCTAACTTGTTTGCTAAATCACATACATTCCAAATTACATCAAACATTTCTAAACCAATCTCTCTTTTCGAATCTTGTATTTTATCACGCTTTAATATAACTTCCGCTAATTCACCTAATTCTGCCATCGCATACATCGTACGCTCTTCAATTGTTGTATGCTGGAACCCTTTTTCTTTACTGAAACTCGATACATATTGCTGGAATTCCGAAATATTCATATGTAATCTCCCTTCATCGTAAATATCTCATTTTTAATAAACTTAAAATCAAAATTGTATTTTGTTAAATTATAACATTCATACTATAATTTATTTATAGCCCATTAACGGAGGTGTTTCTGGTGACTCTCTTCGCATATCCATCATTATTCATAATAGCAATTATTTCATTTGCACTAGCTTATTTCATCGGAGTAAAACAATACACTTGGCTCTTATCAGGATTCAATGAACGCCGTGTACCTGATAAAGTGAAACTTTAATCATTGGGGGTTTTGTTCATCCCCCAATGATTATTAGTTGAACCAATCGGGCGTTTACGGGCAGTGGATCTCCCGCCTAACTTCTTTGCCCTAGCTGAAGTTTGAGGCGGGAGTCTTACTACCCGTTAATGCGGGACAGAATGAAGTTATCAAAAATAGTTGGTCTTTATAATCTAATTGCTGGTGTCATTGCTACAATCGGTAGTGTCTTCACTACTCCTAATGTCAAAATCATTATTCCTATCATTGTAATTGGACACTTTATAATAGCAATTTATGTAAATACACGTATGATTCATTAAAAAAAGATCATCCAATTGGATGATCTTTTTCATAATTTATCTACATATTGCTTTGCTTCTAGTATTGAAAAACCAAATGCTTCTCTTACTCTCTTAACTGCTGTAATCGTTTTTCCATCTTCCACAAGCTGACGCAATTCTTTATTAATCTCAGGTTCTCTTTCTACAATTCCCATTTCTTTCGTAATCAGTTGTAATTTATCCTCAATCCTCTTTAAACGCACATCATTTTTCTTTTCGATTTTATTTAATTTTTCAGCGATATACATAAATCCAAAAGCCACAATTGGCATGACAATCCAAAATTCCATGACTGCTCCTCCTTTACTAGCTTTCATATGTTTTATTTAAGTAATTTATGCAAATTTTACCACATGACACATTTAATGTATAATAGTAATATACAACACTATTAATAAAACCTTTTATTTTAGGGGGACACTTTATGAAAAGATTTTTGAATACACTACTACAATTTGTAGTTCTTTCAATCGTACTACACTTATTATTTGATATAGTTGGTTGGCTTGTTTTCAATGCACCAATTAAAAATAAAGAAATCATTATTTCCTTAATAACAACCTCATGGCTTATATACATGTACCGAGATAAATTTTTTAAAGCATTCACTTCGAATTAAATTAAAATAAGAAAACACTTCATCGATAAAAGGTGAAGTGTTTTCTTTTTCTCTCATTCTCTCTATTTACTAATGTATAATAAAACTAATATTCTGTTTTTTGAAAGAAGGGAGCTATTATGAACTTGAAAATTAATAATATATACGAGAAAATGAACCAATATTCCGTTGCAGGTTTAAGTCTTGCTGTTATACATGATGGCAAACTAGACGAAACGTCTGCCTTCGGAACACTTGAATTTGGAACAAATAGAAATGTCACTACAAATTCCATCTTTAACTCTTGTTCTATTAGCAAATTCATCACTTCAATGCTCGTACTAACGTTATCAGATCAAGGAATCGTACATTTAGATGAAGACGTAAATGATAGACTCACATCTTGGAACATCCCTACCAATCTATTTACTTCACAGAAAAAAGTCACGTTACGAAACTTATTAAGTCACCAATCTGGAATCATTGACCCTCCCAATAGTTTTGAACATTATACACTTGCAAAAGGACTACCTAACATGTCTGAACTCCTTGCTGGTAAATCATTATATTGCCCAGTACCTATAGAAGTAAATTATGAACCAGAAAGTGAATTTCACTACTCGGACGCAAATTTTTGTATAATCGAACAACTACTTGAAGATATTACAGGGAAATCATTTAATCAGTTACTAGAAGAACATATCTTCCAGCCACTACAAATGAAAGACAGTACACTCTTCTCCCCCGAAGACATAGATAAAACCGACGCTTTTTCTTGCGGGCATAATAAAGATGGAACTGTAACAAATGAGAAATATCCATTTTATCCATTCGCAGCAGCTTCAGGAATTTGGACAACACCATCCGATTTATCAACTTTAGTAATCGAACTCATTCATTCCTTGCAAGGAAATGGAAAACTAAAACTTTCTCAAAAAACAGTTCAAGACATGATTTCTCCTCAAGGCTGCTCAAAATGGACTGGGTTAGGTATTTTTCTAGATGATTCTAATGAAGACTTACAAATTTATTCACTTGGCTGGGGCGTTGGATTCCAATGTATGATGGTTTGCTATCCTTATAGAGGTAATGGGGCTGTTATTATGACAAATACAGACTTAGGTGTTCATCAAATGGAGGGCATCATTGGTGAAGTTTTAAAAACACTATCCTTATAATGAATTAGACATATATAAAGAAAGAAGCTGATTCCCCCAGCTTCTTTCTTATATAACATTTTTCGCAACAATTTTTATATGTTCCGGTGCGATAATTTCCGTTATACTTTCTTGAAAATCTTCACGCAACATTTCTTCAATATGTTCTAGTTGTACTTCAACATGAGTACATTCTAAATTATGTATGTTTAATAATGCATAATGATCTTTTTTCTTAATTACTAAATATTGATTTTCCTCTGTTACGAGCATTGAACCTAATCGGGCTCCTAGTAGGCGTTGATCATCAAACTTCATAATTGCTTCTCCTTCCTTCACATAAATGAAATCAAAATGAAAATAATTATATTTATGGATAATACTCTTTTTTAGACTATATCATAATTTACTAAAATATAAATATCATTTTTCCTTTTAATAAAAATTCCTATTCTTTCATATATTTCGATACAAAAAACTTTCTCAACATAAAATTAGAATTTTCAGTTTTTATCCTTGTGAAAATCTATTATAATAAAGTTAATAAATGTTTGACCTCTCCTAATTCATGTACATATGGATGATCAGTAGTTGCTGCTACTGATCTATTTTTTTGATTTACAATATATCTTCAAAATAAAAAAGAGTAGTTCATTATTTGCTGAGCTACTCTTCATTCTACTCTCCCAGTCCTTAATGCAACTGCCCAATCATGTCGACCACTATTTTCAGCTAGTTGAGCCGCTTCTTCCCAATTATAAGAAACAGATATTTGTTCAACTAGCCAATCTTGTGCATTTTTTTCCATTATTACATACTTTGCATGTGGTGTTCCCGATTCCATTTTATGCACAACCGGTAGCTCATCTTTGTATGCCGGAAGTCCTACACTCCCCGGATTTATAATTATCTTTCCATTTGCTAAATAAACCACTCTAGGAATATGCGTATGTCCACATATTATTATTTTTTGCTCAACATTTTGGAGTTGATCCATTATAATTTTTTCATTCTTTAATACCGCACCATCTTCAGTCATCTCTTCTAACAAATACACCTCATCTGAAGTCGGTGTACCATGACAAAATAAAATATCGTCTACAATAAATTGTGACGGATGTTGTTTTAACCAATCTATATGATTATTTGTTAATTGATTTTGAACAAAAGTTAGTGTAGCAGACTGCTCTTGTATAGGTTCCCAAAGCATGCGATCACAATTACCCTTAATATGTATCATCTCGTTATTCATTAATATTTCAATTGTCCCTAAAGGATCTAACGGCCCATACACACTATCCCCTAAATTGATTATCATTTCGGCCTTGCGACGTTCAATATCTTTTAATACTGCTTTTAATGCGTGACTATTCCCATGAATATCTGAAATTATAGCTATTTTCATCTAAATCCCCACTTTAATATATTATTTATATACATCCGCCGCCAATTCCCTCAAAATATCCACATTCATCACTTCAAAGCATCCATTGTTTTTCTGTATTATCCCTTTATCACAAAAGGTATTTAATGTTCGTAATAAATGTCGATAACTTGTTCCTAACAATTCAGCTATCTCCGTTAAATTCCCACTAAATACAATTCTATTCCCGTGTTGTACCTCCCTTTCTCCAGCTACTAACATGTAACTCGCGAGTCTATTTTCAAGTGGATACAGTAAATTAATTGTACTATTTTTTGAAAGACGATTTAATTTGTGGGCTAAAGAACCGCAAATGCATCTTAAAAATTTCGCATCATGAAACAACTGATTTCTAACTTTCCCTAAAGGCAAACCAACACAATAAGAATCTGCCATAACTTGTACGTTTGAAGTGATTCTTTGAGAGTGAATTAACTCTACATCTCCTAGCAACTGCAAACTGTCATAAAAACATAATAATACAGATTTCCCATTACTTAATGTATTAAATGCTTTCGCTTTTCCTTCAACAAAAAAATATAAATAGTCTATCTCTTCGTTTTCTCTGCAAATGAACTCATTCTTTTTAAAAAATATAAGTTCCATATATGGTTTCATATCACTACTAAAAAATGAATCAATATTATTTCGTTTCATATACTCTGCTAATTTATTAGAATTACATACTTTCTTCATAGTCCCCCACCTTTACAACTACTCCCCATTGTAAACAAAATTTTCTTCTCTCACTATGACATATGTCATAGTAATACACAATTTCAGCATGATACAGTCATTACAAATATGAAATATAAAAAGGGGATATTACATTGTATAACTTTCTTTCTGTCTTTATTGGTGTACTTATTGCCATTATGCTCCCATTGAATGGGATTTTATCTGAGTTGATTGGCAATTATACAGCGAGTGTTGTCATTCATCTTGTAGGTTTAGTAGCAGTTATTTTCGTGCTAGTCCTTAACAAAAATAAAATTCACTTTGAAAAAGGTATTCCGCTTTATTTATATAGCGCTGGAGCGATTGGTGTATTCACTGTTCTTTTTAGCAATGTAAGCTTCTCTGCTCTTGGTGCCTCTATTACTATCGCATTAGGCTTACTTGGTCAATCTATTGCTTCTATCGTAATTGATCATTTCGGTTTATTAGGTATGAAAGTTGCGAAGTTTGAAAAGAAAAAACTAGTTGGGTTATTATTCATCTCTTCTGGAATTATTATCATGACAATTTATTAATGGGGGCAAGAATATGTTATATATTTGTATCGCTATTTTAGTTGGAGTATCCATCGTTGTTGCTAGAATTATTAACGCGAATTTAGCAAAGAAAATTGGAAATTGGGAAGGTACGTTTTTTAATTATATTACTGGATTATTTTTCTCTATGTTATTTTTAATTTTCAGTTCAGATTCGTTGTATATTTCTAGTCATACACTGCAATCCATACCTATCGCTGTATACTTAGGCGGATTAGTAGGCGTTATCGTTATCTCATTATCAAACTATATTACTCCTAAAATTCCAGCATTTTATTTAACGTTACTCATCTTTATCGGACAATTATTTACGGGGACTATCATTGATTTCTTCTTGTCACACGAACTCTCAATAGGCAAAGTTGTGGGTGGAATTTTCGTATTAATTGGGCTTACTTACAATTTACTCGTTGACCGCCCTATAAAAACCGTGAAGCATAATCACGTTCAACTATAATACTTTACGCTTACCTATCATATATTAATAGAAAAGCTCTTCACATGAAGCAATAGAGAGGAGAATATCCTATTAAGAAAATCATTTTACTGCTAGGTAGCGCATTCATTTTTTTTGGAATCGTATGGTTTTTAAACTCTGGAAAATCTATTCAAGATTTCTATACAACAAATAAACCGAAGAAAAAAGCTACTATTATTTCAACTCAAAGAGAACCAGATGCACCTCCTATTTTTTTAGGAAAACAGGAAATAAAAGATATACATGTAGAGTCAATTAAAACAAAAAAGGATATCTTTCTCACAAAAACAGATGAGTTGAAAACATTCATTAACAGTATGGACACAGCAAAAAAAGGCGATTTAACGCTAGATGAAGAAGGTTCTGATTTAGTAGATTGTAACATGTGGATTACTTTCCAAGATGGGACTTATAAACAATATTTAATTTGGATAGTAGATCACAACAGTAGTGAAGTCATGATTGCCCAACAAAACTCTCCTGATGACGTAGATCTTACTTATTATCAATTAAATGAAGGTAATTCGAAAAAAGTATATAACTTATTTAAAAAGGTTATTTAATAGAAAAAGTCATGAGCTACTAGGCTCATGACTTTTTCTATTTATATATATTGAGGGAATACTTTACAGCTCTTTTCCTGCTCTATATCATGTCCAAAGAAAACAATTGGGTTCTCTTTCCTAACAACTTCTTTTAAACGTTTAATTGAAGATAAAGCTAATTCCGAATCAACCCCCGCGAACGGCACTTCATCTTCAAAATTCTCTTTCGTATACGATGCATCGATCGTTAATAACACTGGGCCAGAGTTCTCCGTCTCAATGAATAGTGACTGATGCCCTGGGGTATGTCCTGGTGTATACAATAATTGAACACCTGGTACGACTTCATAATCCCCTTCAATGATTTTGTAGTTTAAATTCGGCAATATACATTCTTTCATATATTCTTCTCTATGAAGGGCTGCCTCATATTCAGCACGCTGCACAATAATCGGTGTATTTGTAAAAGCGCCATTTCCTCCCGCATGATCAAAATGCAAATGAGAGCTAATAATATAAAGAAGGTCGTCCGGCTCATATCCAACGCGCTTTAAAATATTTATGATTCTATCTTCTTCAGTCATTTTCGGTAAAATCTGTCCTTCAACAAATGTACCGTTGAAAAGATCTTCGTTATTAACCGCACTTTCTGGCATACCTGTATCTACTAAAATAGGCCCCTCTTCTGTCTCCAACAAATAGCACCATACAGGTAAGTTCAATAAATTCCCCGGTGTGAGCGTACTATTAACAGAAGAATGATCTAACATACAACGACCTGCTGGAACGAAATAAAGCTTCTTTACTGTCATTATGTATCCACCTTTACATTTAGTTTTGAATAAAACAATATAGTAAAGAATTCCTCTTGTTAGAAATAAACTCCTTCTCACTTTTCATTGTTTCAACTATTATTTTTTAGTTGTTCACAACTTTCCATTACATTGTCAATTACTATTCTTTCCCCTCCTAGCAGTCGAGAGTAATAAAACAGCTGTTTGTATTTTGAAATAAAGTTCGATAATTTACAAAAAATCCTATAAGGAATACAGAAACAAACACTAGTTTAAAAATGAAAAAGAATACACGCTTAAACGAATTTTAGACATAAAATAACCGACTACCTACATGTCGAGAAAAGGAGTCGGCTATTTTGCTTGTTTATTATTCATTTACAGGCTCTTATATGCGGCGAGCAAGGATTATAAAAGATAATATGCTATTTTATTTCACTGAAATATTTCCATTATGTGTGGTTAATTTAATTAGATTTTCTCCCTCTCCAATAACCGCATTCCCTTTATATTTATCCAGGATATTTGCTCTGCCATTATCGACAGAAACATTAAATTGAACATTAGTTGGTTCTTTTTCGGTTTCAATATTGATTTTTCCATTGTAAGTCGTAAAATTAAGATTTCGATCAAGTTCATTTGTTTTAAGAGTAAGACTTCCATTCTTAGATTGCCCCTCTATTTCACCTTCAACATGATCTAGCATTATTCGTCCATTATTCGATTTCACATGAATATTTTGCGCCATTATATCTTTAAAGTCCATAATTCCATTGTTTGCTTCCGCAATAACTTTTTGCGAATTGATCTCTCTTAATTCAACACGCCCATTGCTTGTATTGATATTAAAATGTGTTACGTTTAGTTTTTTGGCAGAAACGTAGCCATTATTATTGGAAACTTTTAATGAATCATATTGCTTTTCAGGCAGATAAACATTTAATGTTAATGGGGCCAATACTTCGGAAATGTTGAAGTTAAACCATCTCTGTTGTTTTTCTTTGTATGAAATAAGAAGCGTCGAATCTTTATCATCCGTAATCAACGTTCGTTTTATGTTAGGATTAACTTCCCCATCTAATGTTATTTTAATGTTACTATCTGTTGTAGGATAGGTGTTAACACGAACATTATTCGTATCGATAATGACGCTTGACACATTATTATTGTTAATGACCTTTTCTTCTGAAATTGGTACTGCAGCAATTGAACGAAAAGTGAGTAGACTTCCTATAATCCCGATAATGAAAATAATACCTGCAATGATGGAAAGATTCTTTTTATTTATCATGCTTAAAACCACCTTTTACTAGTGCTATATTAAACTTTAAATAACGAACAAATCCATTCTTTGCTAACTTCGTTAAATATAACATAACGAGTACAATGAAATATCCAAGTCCACAAAGTGCTAAAGAAACGAAAAGGTTAAATAGCAAGAAGGTATTTGGATGCATAATAGTATCAACAATAACAAGTAATGGTGAACCTAAAAATGAGATTCCTAGAATCCATCCCGAGAAAATCAATGCGGCTAAGGTAATTGCAGGTCCAAGCACGATTAACAAATTGAAAAAACCTAATCCAATTGCTGCCCAAATTGCCCGAAAAACATTTCCTGTTGTTGCACTTGCTGTTACTTTCTCAATATGATAATCTGCTAATAACTCTTTGGCGATTTGAGCTGGAGAACCTAATGAAGCTACAATTTCTTCTTCACTTTTCCCTTCCTCTAATCCGAAAGTAAAATGTTCTTCATAATCTTTTAAAATGTCTGCACGCTCTTTTTCAGATAATCTTTTTAGAGATGCATTTAATTGTTGTAAAAATTTATTTTTCGTCACTACGTACACCTTCTTTTATTAATTGATTGACACCTTGTGAAAACTCATTCCATTCCTCCAAAAGTTGATACAAATACGTTCTACCTTTATCTGTCAGTTTATAATACTTCCTTGAAGGCCCTTCTGAAGACTCCTGTAAATACGTTGTAAAATATTCTTCCTTGGTTAATCTACGAAGAAGCGGATAAACAGACCCTTCTGATATTTCAATTTGATTGGAAATATTTCGAACTAATTCATATCCATAACGGTCTTGCTTATCGAGTAAGACAAGCACACAAAGTTCTAAAACTCCTTTTTTAAATTGTACATTCAATTTTCATTCACCCTATTCTAATTGACATTCACTACTATTTATTATTCAGTACCATTTTATAATAAGTACTCGCAAATATAATATACCACTTAGTATTATTCATTGCAAGGTACACTGGAAAAATAAGTATAACTTAAGAATTAATGCTATGACGCTTATACAATCAAAGCGATTGCTTTTCTCTTCCAATCGAAAAACCCTAAATGAGGCTTAATCAAACCTTTTATAAAACGGAAAGGAGTCCACTTTTTTACATAATGACACTTTACCTACTATAATAAAAAAGAACAGACTCTTACTTTAATGGAGGGAATAGAAATGAAAGCAATTGGTTTACATGAATACTTACCTATTGAAGAAGAAAACAGTTTAATTGATATTGAAGTTGAAAGACCTGTTGCCACAGGAAGAGATATGCTTGTTAAGATTAATGCGATTTCCGTTAACCCAGTTGATACAAAAGTCCGATCCCCGAAAGATAAAAAAGAAGATGTAGCAAAAATACTTGGCTGGGATGCTTGTGGTGTTGTTATGCAAACTGGTGAAGGTTGTACGTTATTTAAAGAAGGCGATGAAGTATTTTACGCTGGAAGCATTACGAGACAAGGTACATATAGTGAATACCATCTAGTTGATGAAAGAATCGTTGGTAAAAAACCCAAAACGTTGAGTGATGCTGAAGCTGCAGCACTTCCTTTAACAGCCATCACAGCGTGGGAAGGTTTATTTGAACGTTTAGGGATTGATTACGCTAAGAAAAGTGAAAACACATTTAAAAACATTTTAATTATCGGCGGAGCTGGTGGTGTAGGTTCCATCGCAATTCAGCTTGCGAAATGGGCTGGACTAAATGTAATCGCAACTGCTTCACGCAACGAAACAATACATTGGGTTGAAAAATTCGGTGCCGATTATATAGTTAACCATCACCAACCTTTAAAAGATCAACTATTAGAATTTGGACTAAAAGATGTAGATTACATCTTCTGCTTAAATAATACAGACCAACATTGGCACGCGATGGGTGACATTATTAAACCACAAGGAAAAATTTGCTCTATCGTAGAAAATGAACACCCTCTTGAGATGGGAATTTTAAAAAGTAAAAGTGCTACATTCGTTTGGGAGTTTATGTTTACAAAAGCGATGTATGAAACTGGTGATATGAGTACGCAGCATGAACTATTAAACAAAGTGAGCGAATTATTAGATGAAGGTATCCTTCGTACAACTTTAAACGATACGTTAACACCTATAAATTCAGAAAACCTTAGAAAAGCACATGCATTACTTGAAAGTGGACGTACAATTGGGAAGATTGTATTAGAAAAGTTTTAATAAAAAAGTCCGATTTCTAAATAAGAAATCGGACTTTTTTACCTTTATTTACTTGAAATCTCTTGATCATTTTGAACGTCTAACGGAGCTCTCTTCCCTATTCCGAAAGCATAGAAACTAATTGTTACGATAGCTAAGAAAACAATACCTACAATTAGTGAAATACGAGTATCATCGTTAAACCACATTCCGATTAATACCATAATTAAAAAGGCAATTGTTAAATAGTTTGTAACAGGAGCAAATGGCATTTTGAATGGATGATCTTTCATCTCTGCTCCCTTTTCTTTTCTAAAACGCATTTGACTAATTAAAATAACAAACCATGGTACCATACCAGGAAGTACACTCGCACTATATACATATACGAATAAGTTTTTCGGTGCAATATAACTTAAAACAACACCAACCGCTAAACCGATAATTACACCAACTGTACCGAATAAAGGTACACCGTTATTAGAGATCTTCGTAAAGTATTTCGGTGCTTGTCCATTTACACCTAGTGTATAAAGCATACGTCCAGCACTATAAATACCACTGTTACAACCAGACATTGCGGCTGTAATAACAACGAAGTTAATAAGTCCCGCAGCTGCCGTAATACCAACTTTCGCAAAAGTTGCTACGAACGGACTACCAATTGAACTTAATTGATCCCAAGGATAAACAGTTACAATAACGAAAATAGCACCAATATAGAAAATTAGAATACGCCAAATTGTGCTTTGAATTGCTCTAGTAAGTGTCTTCTTCGGATTTTTCGCTTCACCAGCAGTAATCCCGATTAATTCCACACCTTGATATGCCCCAACTACAAGTGATAGCGCAAAGAAGAATCCTGAAAAACCACCTGTGAAGAAACCACCATTTTTCCACAGATTAGATATACCAATTGCTTCTCCTCCGTTCCCAATTCCAAAGAAAATGAGACCGAATCCGGCAATAATCATTAATAAAATCGTAACAATTTTAATCATTGCAAACCAAAATTCAAATTCACCAAATGACTTAACCGAAATTAAGTTAGCAGCACCAAGAATAACCATTGCGATAACACCAGGTATCCAAGCTGGTAAATCTGGGAACCAATATTTCATATATGCCCCAACTGCGATAATCTCTGACATCCCAACGATAACCCACTGGAACCAGTTACTCCACGCTGTCATATAACCAGCTAGCGGATGAATATACTTGTGACCAAATGTCGCAAATGAACCTGTGCTTGGCTCCATATACAACATTTCTCCCATGGCGCGCATAATGAAGAAGATGAAAATACCTGCAATTGCATATGCAAGCATTACTGACGGACCTGTCCATTTAATCGTGCTGGCTGACCCCATAAACAAACCGACACCAATTGTTCCGCCTAAAGCAATCATTTGAATATGACGTGCTTCTAAACCTCGTTTCAATTCTTTGTTTGCCACTTCATTTCCCCCTCTTAGATGATTCATAGCCGCATTTAAAGTAAGATGCTTTACCCTAATTCCTCTTTGGCTTGAAAATGATGAAACAAACGTCATTTTAGACTAACTTTAAAGCTATCCTAAAATCTTATTTTGCCTCTTATAAAATTTCCAAAACCCCTCATCTTCCTATTTTCTATAAAACTTAAAATTGCTTACTTCATATTAATTCATTTATCTGAAAAGTTCAATTATTTTTTCAATAAATCATTATACATAAATCTGATTAATTTTTAACTAAATTAACAATAAAATACATCTATTCAATATGATTCTAGTATGAATATTATTACAATATAAATAACCGAGGAGAAAGTATTCACCTCGGTTATTTATCACATACACATTAATATGTATTGTTTATACTACACTTTTCCACCATTTAAATGAATTTCATTTCCATTGCTACTGTCAATTTTAAATTCTATTTCCACATTCCCCATACGCTCTGTTCACATATCTGCCTGAAGGTTTAATATATTAGTAAAATTACTTCTCTTTGCATACCCAATACATCCGTCCAGTCTTAATCACTCAATTCTCATTTCTGAAAAGTGGTCCTTAGTAGTACAAAAACAAAAAAGCCCAGCAATTCATCACTGGACTTCTTCTTTATCTTCCAACAAAACTTCCTCATCAAAACGAACAAATTTACTCTGTACTTCCATTCCAGCTGCTTCATATACGCGAGGTGCTCCTGTAATATTCTCTGAATCTACATTAAATTTTCACTGATTGTTCTTCTTGATAGATAATTTCTCCATCAATAATCGTTGTTTCTACTTTTAAATCTTTAATTTGGTCTGGATTGACATTTAAAATGCTGTCATTTAATACAACTAAATCCGCTAACTTTCCGGCCTCTATACTTCCTTTTATCTCTTCTTCAAAACTCGCATAAGCGCCATTCAGGGTGTATAGTTTAATAGCTTCCATTACGCTTACAGATTGATTCACACCAATCTCCATCCCAGACTTACTTTTTCTATTAACGGCAACATGAATTCCTAATAAAGGATTATAATCAGTAACTGGCGCGTCCGAACTACCTGCTGCCATGATGCCACGATCAATAAAATCACGAACAGCGTACATGTGGTTAACACGCTCACCATAATGCCGTGCATATATCTCTCCAAATTCATATGGAAAAGGAGGATTTGGAATTGGAACTATCTCGAGTTTTTTCATTCTCTCTTGTAAATCTGGTGAAGAAATTCCCGCGTGCTCAATCCGATGACGGTGATTCTTTCTTGGTGATTCCTCTAGCGCCCTTTCTACACAATTCAAATACATTTCAATAGCTTTATCACCTTGTGCATGTACAGTGATTTGATAACCTTTTTTATGCGCTTCACCTAAAACTTGATAGATTTCTTCCTCACTATAATAAAGAATGCCATAATTGGTAGGGTCACTCGAATACGACTTACGGGTTGCAATTGTAGGCCCAGTGCTACTTCCATCTGTAAACAATTTAGCTGGTCCAACTTTAAATCTCTCATCTCCGGTACCAGTTACCACACCAGCTTCGACCATTTTATTAACAAATTCATGGGAGTTATTTATTTGACATATCATTGCATATATTCTGACACGAATATCCCTACTCTTCACAGCTTGTTGTAGTAAACGAAAACTCTCAGGTCCATCTCCACCTGCGTCATGTATACTCGTTATGCCAGCTGCAACGAAATGATTTGATGCAATTTTCACTGCCTTCATCAGTTCACTCTCTTTATAACTTGCAACCTCACTCATCCTCATATTTGCTGCTTCAATTAACCTTCCTGTAAGCTTTCCTGCCTGATCCTTTTCAATAACTCCCCCACTCGTGTTCGGTGTGTTCTCGTTAATTCGCGCAATTTCTAATGCTTTGCTGTTCACTACGCTTATATGGTGGCAAGTACGAGTTATAATAATAGGATGTTCAACTGAAATTTCATCCAGCTCAGTAATTGTTGGATAACGCTTTTCCTTCACAGCGGTTTCATTAAAGCCCCAAGCACGTATCCATTCACCTTTTGGCGTTTCTAATGCCTTCTTTTTCAGATCATCTAACAAAGCCTCGATAGAATCAATATGTTCAGCTTTACAACTGACAGCCAACTGATTTTGCCCATAAGAAATGAGGTGAAGATGGGAATCAATGAATCCAGGAAGAAGCGTTTTTCCTTGCAGGTCAATTACATTCGTTTTTTCTCCTATAAAACTCTTAACCTCCTGATTTGAACCAACAACTGCGATACGATTATCTTTTATTGCTACAGCTTCGGCCACTGTATTCTTTTGGTCTACTGTAATAACTTCTCCATTTATCAATACAACATCAGCTTTCATAAACTCAACCCTTTCGGAATTACTCTTTTAGAGTGATTCGTTCCATATTTAAAGATATATCTCTCGAGATGCTGTTCCGCTTTCCAGCAAAATTTATCAATAATTAATTACAGTTGAGCTAAACATTCTTTCATTGTTTTAACGATAAAAGTAAAGTCTTCCTCTGTGATGCTTAGTGGAGGCGCAAGCTGCAAAATATTATTGTAACCTGCAACAGTGTCACCATTTTTACCAATAATTAGACCTTTTTCTTTACAAGCATTGATGACTTTGTTCATCTTTTCAATAGAAGCCGGTTCTTTTGTTTGCTTATCCTCCACTAGTTCAATACCTAAAAGAAGGCCTTTTCCGCGAACATCTCCTACGTTTGGATGTTCTTTTACATCCTCTAGTTCATATAACAGTCGTTCACCCAATTCTTTGGAACGCTCAATGAGTTTCTCATTCTCCATAATTTCTAAATTTTTCAAAGCTAAGGCGCAAGCAGCAGGATTTCCTCCGAACGTATTTACATGGCGGAAGCGATCATAATCATCACTGCCTACGAATGCCTCATAAACCTCTCGTCTAACTGCTGTTGCTGACAAAGGAAGATACGCACTTGTAATACCTTTTGCCATTGTAATGATATCTGGTTTAACGCCATAATTCATAAATCCAAATGGCTTCCCAGTCCGGCCAAATCCACATATAACTTCATCACAAATGAGCAACGCACCGTGCTTCTCGCAAATTTCTTTTACTTTTTCCATATATCCATCAGGAGGCATCAAAATGCCGCCCCCGGTAATAATCGGCTCCATAATCACGCCGGCTACTGTTTGACTTAACTCCCATGTCATAACACGATCGATTTCATCAGCACTTGCCAGTGTACGAACATCATCTGGATTGCGATACGTATCAGGCGGTGCTACATGCAAGAACCCTTGTCCGAGTGGTTCATATTTATACTTTCGCTGTGCTTGACCTGTTGCCGCAAGAGCCCCCATTGAGTTACCGTGATAAGCACGATAGCGTGAAATAAACTTATAACGTGCATGATCACCTTTTTGTTGATGGTATTGACGAGCAATTTTAAACGCCGTTTCATTTGCTTCCGATCCACTGTTAGAAAAGAAAATGACATATTCATCATCAAGCCATTCATTCAATTTCTCTGCTAATTTAATAGCAGGAACATGACTTTGTGTCAGAGGGAAATATGGCATTTCTTCAAGCTGTTCAAAAGCCGCCCTTGCAAGCTCCTTTCGTCCATACCCAACATTCACGCACCAAAGACCGGACATGCCGTCTAAATAACGGTTTCCATCAATATCCGTCACCCATGCTCCTTCTGCTTTTGTAATAATTAAATTCGTTGGATTAGGAGATGCTCCTTTCATTGCATGCCAAAGGTACTTTTCATCTGCTTGTTTCAAACTTTGTGTTTGTTCTGTCGCTTGCACAATCACCAACTCCATTCTATTCTTTTATGGTTTCACATCAATCTTTCAATAACGAGCCGTAAGCATTTTCTTGCGAGTATAGAATTCTACGCCATCTTTTCCATTTGCATGGAGATCACCATAGAAGGATTTCTTATAACCTGAGAATGGGAAGAATGCCATTGGAGCCGGAACTCCAAGATTGATCCCAAGCATACCTGCATCAATTTCTTCACGAAATTCACGAATAGCTTTAGCGCTATTTGTGTACAGGCATGCACCATTTGCGAACGGTGATGCATTAGCAACATGAATCGCTTCCATCAAGTCTTTTACGCGTACCACAGAAAGAACCGGTGCGAAGATTTCATCTTGCCAGATTTTCATTTCCTTTTTCACATTGTCAAAAATCGTTGGGCCAACAAAATAACCTTGGCTGTTTGCTGCATCGTCTTCACGTCCGTCACGAATAAGTGTCGCTCCCTGCTCTACACCGGATTGAATGTATCCGAGTGTACGCTCTTTATGTCCGTCACGAATAACAGGACCAAGGAAAACACCTTCTTCCAGGCCATTACCAATCGTAATAGCATTAGCCTCTTGTAGTAGTCTATTAACGAGCTCATCTGCAACATCTTCTTCCACGACAACAACAGCTGCCGCCATGCATCGTTCACCAGCTGAACCGAAAGCAGCATTTGTAATTTCTTTCACTGTAGAACTAAGGTCCGCATCTTTTAATACGATCGAATGATTTTTTGCCCCTGCAAGAGCTTGTACACGTTTGCCGTTAGCTGCTGCTGTTTTATATATATACTCAGCCACAGGTTGAGAACCAACGAAAGATACAGCCTTGACATCCTCATTGTCAAGAGTGCCGTTAACAACGTCATGTGCACCATGCACAATATTTAGTACTCCATCTGGAAGACCTGCTTCTTTAAACAGTTCAGCTATGCGATTAGCCAATAGCGGTGTTCTTTCAGATGGTTTTAATACAAACGTATTTCCGCATGCAATCGCGAGTGGAAACATCCAGCATGGCACCATCATCGGAAAGCTAAATGGCGTTATTCCTGCGATTACTCCGATCGGGTAACGATACATCCCTGATTCAATACCAGTAGCAATATCGGGAAGTTGTTCTCCCATCATTAAAGTGGGTGCGCCTGCGGCAAATTCAACACATTCAATCCCCCGCTGTACTTCACCGTATGCTTCTTGATAACTTTTTCCGTTTTCCAAGGTTACGAGTTTAGCTAACTCTTCCCAGTTTTCAATCAATAGCTGTTGATAACGAAAGAGAATCCGCGCACGCCGAGGAACAGCGATCTTTCTCCATGTTTTGAATGCTTCTTTAGCAGTTGCTACAGCTCTATCTAAATCTTCTTTAGTCGAAAGCGGCACACGAGCAATAATCTCTCCTGTTGCTGGATTTGGTACATCTTCAACTTGCTTACTTGTGGATTCTATCCATTGTCCGCCAATATAGTTTTTCAACGTTTGTACATTTTTCGTTACTACCATGGTGAAACCTCCTATTTTAAAATAACCATCCTATGTTATTGCACTCACAAAAGAAAGCGCATTCATTTGACGGTATGTAAACTTATTTGCATCCATTTCTTCAACATTACTAATCTTAATCTTATCCATTGCATACGCAGGAGCAGTCATCTGCTTAGCATTTGTCCACTCCCCCAGTTCACATTATTTCAGATGGATCTCATGGTTCATCTTATAATTCTTTTTCAAAAATACTGGGCAATCCCATTCACAAACGAGGTCCTTAGCCAAGGAAACAACCCAATCCTTTGTAACATGATACTTTTTTCCATCAACAGTAATAAACACTTCACCGGCTGTCACATAGAAAACTTCCTGTTCTTCTACATGCCACGTTCCTTTATTCGGTTCGCCTACCCACGGTTCCCATGCGTTGGCACCTAGTTGCTCTGCTTCTTCTGCTGTAATTTTTTTCGCAAAAAACATGATGATATCCCTCTTTCTTATTGGTAATTTTGACGGAATACGTTCCTATAAATCTACTGTTTTAACATTGGTAGCTGTATTAACATTGGTAACTTTTAAACGTTTGAACTCTTTTCTCATAAAGTATATGGCAATGAGAACACCTGGAATTTCTGCAGCAGGAGCAGCGTACCATACACCTTCTACACCCCAGAATTTCGGGAAAATAAATAGAAATGGTAACATGAACAATAATATTTTGCTTACACTAATAAACGTTGCGGACCAGTTTCTCTCCTGTGATTCAAAATAACCAGAGACAAGCAAGCTAACTGCACTAAGTGTAAACAAACAATTGAATACAACCGTCGTCCAAATGCCCAGTTTTTGCAATTCAGGATTACCACCGGAAAAAAATGACACAATTGGATCTGCAAAAATGATTAATATGGCTGTCACAATTACAAAGAAGGAAACTGTAAAAATGAGTCCCATCTTAATTGCTTGTTTCACACGATCAAGGTTGCCTGCACCGTAATTATAACTAATAATCGGTTGAAGCCCTGTCATCCCACCGAGCGCCGCTAAAGCGAGGAGATTTGTAATGTAACCATTTTGAATCGTGAAAGCTGCAACGTGTAGACCACCACCGTAGCTTTGCAGTAAATTGTTGGTGAAAATAATTGCAATAAACATCATGAACTGACTAGAGAAAGATGCAAAACCCGTCCAAACTACTTCACCAATTTTCTTGAAATTTATCATCATGTCTTTCATTTTCGGCTTAAGTTTTGTTTTACCAAACCAGAAATAAAAGATTAAGAGAACAGGAATCGATTGCGAAATCGTATTAGCCCATGAAGAACCCATCATCCCCATGTCATACTTCACTACCATAATCCATTCCATAATTCCAGCCACAGCCGCTGCGACTAACCAACTGTTCATTGATAATATAGGTTTTTCATCGATATTAGCTAAAATACTTAATACAACGGCCAATATCGTTAATGGCAACGAAATCCATAGTAGTCGGCTATATTGCACCGCATACGGAAGCGCTTCATCACTTGCTCCAAATAGAATCATAATATCAGTTTCAAAGGCCAATCCAAGTATAGCTAACAAAGAGGAAAGGAAAAGAGTAAACCATAAAGTTTGTCCCATAATACTTCTAGCTTCTTCTAGCTTTCCTTTTCCCAGTCGAAGTGAAATGACCGCTCCGGCTCCCACACCCAAAAGAACACCGATCATACGGGTAATAACCATAACGGTAAATCCAATTCCTATCCCTTCGATTTCCAGCTCCTGAAAGCCACTGACGAAATAGCCATCGATAACCGATACAACTCCTAGAATTACATTAGCCATAATTCCTGCCAAAGCAAACCGTAAATATAGTAACGGAATACTTTTGGTTCCGAGCACTGAATCATCCACCGACTTATTCATTCCTTCTGGCTTCTCTATGTTCGATGACGGACGGTTGTCCACTATTTTCATGAGCATATCCCCTTACAAATAATTTATATAGCAAGTTAAGCTCAATTAATTCACATACCAACCTACAGGATTGGCATGCTGGTGGATATTGATTTGCTTCGTTTCCATAAAGTGCTCCAGTCCGGCAACACCTAAAGCCCTACCGATTCCACTTTGCTTATATCCGCCCCAAGGACCTTCAACATAAGCAAGATGATAACTATTAATCCAAGTAATTCCCGCACGCAATTTACTAATGACACGTTTTGCTCGGTCCATATCTTCAGTAAATACAGCACCGGCTAATCCATAAATGGAATCATTCGCTTTTTGGATCGCATCTTCCTCATCTTTAAATTTCTGTACAACAAGGACTGGTCCAAAAATCTCTTCCTTAACAATACACATATCTGCATTTACATCAGCAAAGATTGTTGGTGCGATGAAAAACCCTCGATCAAGCCCATTTTCTGTTAAACGTTTACCACCACAAACTAATTTTGCACCTTCTTCAATTCCACTCTTTATATAATGTAAAACGTCATTCATATGAGACTCGGTTGTGAGAGCTCCCATTTCGATATTCTCGCTTTCTCCGTTTCCAACTACAATTTTGTTCGCACGCTCGGCCAATCTTTCAACAAACTTATCGTAAATGGTCTCTTGTACAAGCAAACGGGATGCAGCTGAACAAACTTGCCCAGCGTTGTGGAAAATACCAAACATCGCATTATCGACTGCCGTTTCAAAATCCACATCGTCAAACACCATAAGTGGAGATTTCCCGCCTAATTCAAGTGTGACTTTTTTCAGATTGCCCGCAGCTGCGCGCATAATACTTTGACCTGTTTTTGTTCCACCGGTAAAGGCAACTTTGTCAACATCGTGACTCTCTGCAAGCTCATTTCCAACCTTTGAGCCAGGTCCTAATACTAGGTTTGCTACTCCGTCCGGAAGTCCAACCTCTTCGATAATTTCAAATAATTTGAATACGCTTACAGGAGTGACGTCGGCTGGCTTAATTACAATTGTATTTCCTGCGGCAAGTGCAGGAGCAATTTGCCAAACAGCTAGCATAAGCGGGAAGTTCCAAGGTACAATTAGTCCACAAACACCAATTGGTTCATGAATAACAATCGTTTCTGAAGAATCATCACGATTGTAAGATTCCTTTTTCATACCTTTAATCAAGTCAGCATAATAGCGGAAGCATTGAACCGATACAGGAATATCTACATAGGTTGTTGCACGAATAACTTTACCGTTATTTGCAGTTTCCAAACGTGCAATTTCAGCTGTCTTCTCTTCAAGACGGTCTGCAATCTTATATAGATAATCAGCTCTTTCATCAGCCGATAAATCTGACCAAATTCCGCTGTCAAACGCTTTACGAGCCGCCTGGATTGCTATCTTCGCATCATCTGCTGATCCATGGGCAGACGTCGCAATAACCTCTTCAGTTGCAGGATTGATAATATTTCGTCTAGCACCCGATAATGCTTCTACCCATTTTCCGTCAATGAACATGTTAATTTCCATAAACACCTCTCCTTTACGCAATAATATCTACCAGTTTGAAACCAATATGTGCTATATTAACCAGCATCGTTTTCTGATTATAGAATGGGAATGATTTGAGGCGTTCCTTTTCAAATCGATATCCACCTGCATTCCCCGTAACAATCCATTGTGCCAATAACTTACCAAACAATGTTGAGAGAGACGCGCCGTGGCCTGTATAACCAGTTGCAAAATATGCGCCTTCTTTAGATCTACCGATAACCGGGAACGTATCAATTGTCACACCGATAAATCCACCCCACCTGTAATCAATCTTGCTTCCTTCTAGTTTTGGCATTATTTTAACCATGGCATCGTAAACACTTTGATAAACGGCATCACCTAAGTTCGGACGAATATCACCACCGCCAAATACGATCCGATTATCTGGTGTACGCCTGAAATAGTAAAGAAAACTACTCGTATCAAAAACCATGCGATCTTTAGGAATGACGCTATTCAAAAGTGTTTCTGAAAGCTGTTCAGTAGCAATAATGCGTGCCGAAATTGGTAGTACGCCTTTATTCAGTTCAGCCATGATTTTTCCAGAGTAACCATCTGTAGCAACAATAATGTCTTTCGCTGTAACAGTACCTTTTTCTGTAACAACTTTCACACTATTTCGGCCGTACTCAATAGATAGTGCTTTCGAATGCTCAAAGATTTTTGCACCAATTGATTTAGCTGCTTCTCCCAAACCAATTGCATAGTTCAGTGGTTGGAATGAGTAACTCGAGTTGTCGACTAAGCAACCATAATATTGCGGGGAATCAATTTCTTGATGCAACTGACTTCGATTAAGCACGCTACATTCATATCCAAAATTTTTGTTTAAGTATTCGCTTTCATGTTTCAATCCTTCAAAATGCTTGGCTTTGTAAGCTGCCACAATGTGACCTGTCTTTCTAAAATTACAGTTGATTTGATGCTCGTCGATAATGTTTTTAACTAATTCAACACTAAGCAGAGAAAGATCGTTAAGCTGTCTCGCCTCTTCGGCACCATACTTCTTGGCAAGCTCCTGCATCGTTGACTTATAGCCCGGCAATACCATCCCGCCGTTGCGACCGCTTGCGCCATATCCGATTGTTTCCTGCTCAAGGACAATGACACTCTTCCCTAACTTTTGCAAATGATATGCAGAAGAAAGACCTGTGAAACCTGCACCAATAATGACAACATCCGCCTCTTCATTTCCTTCAAGAGGTTTTCCTTTGTCATAGCTGTTTGCAGTCGCTTTCCAAAGTGAGAGAGTATCCATATGATCCATCTTATCCATAGCTAATCCTTCTCCTTTCGTGACATGTATGTTACAATACAGTCAAAAATATTCAAAATATTCACATTTATTAAATTAATAATATGACTTGGAGTTTCCTCCAAGTCAATAGCCATTTGAGAGTTTTTTGAATTCATTTTGCGAAAAAAGTGGAGTAACTCCACTTTTTTCATCAGGGGGTACATCTATGAAGATTGGTACATTTGCGAAGCTTTTTCATGTGACAACCGATACAGTTCGTTATTACATTGAACTAGGATTATTAATACCAGACAAAAAAAACACCCAGTATCAAATGAACCAATTGTGTTTCGACGACATGACTTTTATTACTGAGCTGAAAAAATTCCATTTTTCATTGATAGAAATCCAACGAATTTTATCGTATCGACGTGTCACAAACTTCTCGGACCATGAGGATATCGACTACTACAACAACTTACTCACTGATAAAAAGAACGAGCTAAACAATAAAAAAGAAGACATATCAAAAGCGATTCATTTGATTGAAAAGGCGGTTCAAACTAGCTCACCTTCACCTAAAGAAGAGAATGTTACAGGGATTCCACTTGACTTTGTAAATCTGCTCTATTGTCCGAAATGCCGCATTCCCCTTGAAATGAAAGATGTAACGATTAAAAAAGTCTACATTCACACGGGGAGTTTAACTTGTAGCTGTGGATACGAAGCAGCTATCGAGGAAGGTATTATTATTACCGCAAACTTGTACGAGACGTCTCCTTATCCATCTTATTTTTACGATAAAGAAACGATTAAAGAAATCAATCCCAAAATGATTAACTTATTTGAAAAAATTAATTTTCAATTTCAAAAAGTTCTACAAAATATAGATTTGAAAAACAAATTAATTGTGGAAACAAACGTTGACGCTTTCGTGTCACTACCCAAATATATCGATGTTCTTGAAACAAGCGCATCCTATGTATTCAGTGGCTATTCACTTGAGATGCTCAAGAAGGTTAGAAACAGAATTGAGCGTATGAATCCGAAGCCACGCGTCCTTTATATTTTGAATTCCGATTTAAATCTACCATTGAAACCGTTTAGCATCGATGTTTTTGTGGATAGTTTTACAATAACTGATTTTTCACTACTAAATCCGCAGTTTCCGCTTCACGTTCTAAAAAACTATTTACATAACAGTTCAACGATTGTCGGCGGATACTCGTATTATGATAGCTCGGCTAAATCCTTGAAAAACATTTCAGCCTTATATCCAAATTCTCACGAACATATTTTATATCCAAAATACTTAGAAAAAAATTTTTCAGGTCACGAATTCCAAATCACGCAAAGTGAAAATATCGGTTACTGTACAGATCCAGGACCTTATTTTGATTATCATGTAAGAGACGAAAAATTCCACATGCTCATGTATTTGGCTAGTACAAAAAAATAGCACACCACACTTCACCAAAAAAAGCGCCATCACACAAGTGACGGCGCTTTTTATATGTAAGAGCTACTAGAAGATATCCTTCTAGCCTACTCCCATTTATAAGTCCAAAATTGTTCAAGTTGCAGCCATTTTAATGTTGCTGCATCTTTATTTTTTATTTTTGCATGCGTGTCTTCAAGCATTGCTTCTGTTTGTGAACGGTGCGCACTTAGTGCAGCTAATTTCTGTTCAAATACTTCACTAATATTATTTACAACGTCCGGTTCACCTAGTACAGCTTCACGATTTTTCGTAATTGCAACTGCATGAATGACTGGGCGCTCTTCTTTTGGCATACGTGATACAGCGCGAACTACAGCGCGGCCAAATGCATTATGGTCTGGATGTACGCCGTGCTCAGGATAAAATGTAATAATTCGAGATGGATTTACTTCTTGAATGATCGCTTCAATTTTGTCTGCAACGAAATCAACATCTTCAAACTCTAACGTTTTATCATGGAAGCCCAGCATTCTTAAATCTTTAATGCCCATCGCTTCACAAGCTTCTTTCAATTCTTTCTCGCGGATATTTGGAATCGTTTCACGGTTAGCGAATACGTTTTTCCCCATGTTACGTCCCATTTGTCCAAGAGTACCACATGCATACGTTACAGGTACTCCTTGATCTGTTAATAAGCGAATTGTTCCTCCCGCAGCATACGCCTCATCATCTGGATGCGGAAATACAACAAGTACATGTCTCTCCATAAGTTTCCCTCCTTCTTACTTAAATGGTGTTAAGCTTAATTCAAGCGCAACTGCTAGGCGGCCTAGATTATCATGTCCAGCTAGTAATAAACGCTCTTGATCGTCTACTTCCCAGTGCGTAATACCTTCAGCATATACCCAGCCATGATCCATTTTTAGACCAACTCGGTATGGATTTGTTCCAGTTATTTTCCCGCGTTCAAAACGAATGATTGCATTTCGAATGAAAGCACCAACTGTCATCATCTTTTCATTTATGTGTGATGCATACGCTCCGTTTGTCGTTTCTAAATGAATATATACATCTTTATTTACAAAACGTTCAATTTCATTTTGAATAAGAGAACTATCTTTTACTATTTCCATCGGAATTCACCTCTTTAAACCATTTTACGCAAAAATAATGTAAATTGCTATCTCTATATTAGAGGACAACGCCCACTTTTCCTAATAATTCGCACTGTGTTTTGTTATTTTTTTATATCCTATGTAGAATTCACATTTTTTCCTTCACTTTGTTAAATAGTTTTCTTTCTTTTTTGAATTTGCTACAATATAAATTACGCAGAGGGATGCATTTTTACAATTGAATACATACTTTAAAGAAGGTGACACGCTTGGAACATTCAGCACATGAAGTAGCGAATTGGCAATATTATTTTGCAATTGCCGTATTTTTAGTCACATACGGTTTTATTATTTCTGAAAAATTGAATCGTGCTGTAATCGCATTATTCGGTGCTGCTATTATGATTATTTTTGGAATTGTAGATTTACATACTGCTTTCACATCACATATTCAATGGGAAACGATCACCCTTTTAATTGGTATGATGATTCTCGTACATATTACGAGTCAATCCGGTGTATTTGAATTTGTAGCCATTAAAGCAGCAAAAGCAGCTGGCGGAAAACCAATCCGCATTTTATTATTACTATCCCTATTAACCGCTGTCGGATCAGCATTTTTGGACAACGTAACAACCGTTTTACTAATCGTACCTGTTACACTATCCATTACACGTATTTTAAAAGTAAACCCTGTTCCTTATTTGATTTCAGAAGTACTATTTTCAAATATAGGCGGAACAGCAACACTAATCGGTGATCCGCCTAACATTATGATTGGATCGGCTAATAAGCATTTAGACTTTAATGCATTTTTACTTAACTTAGCTCCAATTGTACTTATCATCGCTATCGTTACATTAGGCTTTATTTACTTCATGTATCGTAACAAACTAAAAACAACAACTGAGCAAATTAAAATACTGATGGCATTAAATGAAAAAGATTATATTAAAGATCAAAGCCTCCTTTTAAAATCCATTACAATTTTAGGACTAACTATTTTAGGCTTTGTACTACATTCTATTATTCATGTAGACGCTGCGGTTATTGCGATGACAGGTGCTACTCTACTGATGTTAATCGGAGCGAAAGAACATGAGATAGAAGATATATTCGCCCACGTTGAATGGGTAACAATTTTCTTCTTCGCCGGACTATTCGTTCTCGTTGGCGGATTAATTGATATCGGACTTATTTCTTCTCTTGCACAACAAGTACTTGACGTAACAAATGGCGATATCGGTTTCGCTGCTATACTTATCTTATGGGTATCTGGCATCGCATCTGCGACAATTGACAACATCCCCTTTGTCGCAACGATGATCCCGCTTATTCAAGATTTAGCTACAGGACTCGGACTATCTGTCGATTCTCCGCAAATCGAAGTACTATGGTGGGCTTTATCACTTGGAGCTTGCTTAGGAGGAAACGGAACGTTAATCGGAGCGTCAGCAAACGTAGTCGTTGCTGGTATTGCAAAACGTGAAGGACATGGATTCTCTTATATGGACTTCTTAAAAATCGGTTTCCCCTTAACGATCATTGCGCTATTGTTATCACATGCTTACATTTATTTACGTTATTTAATGTAGACGTTGTATTGCATGAAATTATGTCGTCAAATACAAAAGGTTTGCAGCACCATGCTGCAAACCTTTTTTCATCACCAAAATATACCTATAATTGCTAATCCACCTAAAATCATACCACCAATTTGTCCGACTATTGCTGGTGATAATTGAACACCTTTTCTCACTTCAACGACCGGTCTTTCATGCCTTAGTTGCTGCACTTCACTTTGAAGTTGGTGTACACTTCCGTGCAATTCTTTAATTAATTCTTTTAATTCAGCGACCTCTTCGTTTACTGGCTTACTTTTTTCTAAGTTCATCTCGCATGACTCCTTATAAATTCAATCAGTACACTGTAAAATTCCGCCAATTATCATTATATCTCCTGCATACTACATATATAATATTGAATATACTTTCTAATCTTGCAGCTCTATCCATTCATCCCTCAATATCCCCATAATGATACGATCAAAACACTTTCCATCTCTTTGAACTGCTTCTCTCATACACCCTTCCATTTGAAAACCCATCTTTTTATATAGCGCAATGGCTGCTTTATTATAAGAAATAACATCCAGACCGACGCGGTGTAAATTCATTTCATAGAAGGCATACTTTAAAATAAGATGTATTGCTTCTTTCCCATATCCTTTTCCCCTATCTTTTGTATCTCCTATACCAATTGCTAATAAACCTGTTCTGTTATTCCACTCTATGCCATGAATTGCAACAAAACCAATTAAACGATCATCATGAACTGTTCTTAACATGAAAGAAATACTATTCGATCTTCGTCCCTTAAATAGTCCATCATTTGATATTTCATGTAAAGATTGCGGGCATGCTAAGTCTGTATCTACATTTCTTAAATACTCACTATCCTCTTGCCACTTAGCCATTACTTTAGTATCTGTTTCTCTAACAGCTGATAATTTAATTGTTTTATCTTGAAAAAGATTAATTGTCATCTGAAACTCCCCCTTTTTAAATAGCGGGGACAATAATTCTAGCCTATTTATCCCCTTTTTCCATATACTCTTGTATGAACGGGATACTTACAATAAGCGCTGACATTGGCACATCTCCTCTACATTAAATTAACTTCATTGTATAATTTTTTATTTATTCTAACAACAAAAACAATAACAACAATAAAAACAATAAAAAGACCCTCCAAATTTAGAGGGCCTTTCCTAATAGCAAAACTGTATTATTTCGTAAACATTTTCTCTGCTTCATCCATTGCCATTTTGTTACCTAAAGCAGAATAGTCAAGCCATGGTTGGTCATTAATAATGTATACATGCTTGCCTTTAACAGCTTTTAAATCTTTCCAAATTGGTGTTTCTTGTAGTTGTTTAAATGCAGCTTTTGCTTTATCATCTCTATTTACGACAACAAAAATAGCATCCGCATCAAAGTCAGGTAGTACTTCTTGTGAAATGACTTCGAAAGGTCGGTTTCCATCAATTTTCTCTACACCATTTGCAGGTTGTAATCCTAAGTCTTGGAATAAAATTGGTCCCATCGGTCTTTTCGTACTAAATACACGTAATTCTTTTGCAGTCACGCGTATTGCCATTACTTTTTCGTTATTACCTAGTTCTTTATCTATTAAACTTTTTACTCGTTTTGATTGTTCTTCATAGTCTTGAACATATTTATCTGCTTCTTTCTCACGGTTTACAAGTTTACCTACTTGTTTTAAATGATCTCTCCACGTGCCTTCATCTAAATTGAAAGAATGTGTTTTTGCAATTTTTTCGTATTTCGCTACATCTTTACCAGCATATTTTTCATCCACATAAATTTCAGATGGCTTTAATTGTAGTAATGCTTCCATGTTTGGATCTGTTACAACGCCTAGTTTCTTCGTATCTTTCAACTGCTCTTTTGCGTGCGGTAAGAAATCTTTTAAATCTCCACCAATAACAGAACCTACTGGTGTAATTCCTAAAGCAAGTAAATCATTTGTTAAGTGAATAGACATTGAAGCAATTTTTGGGTCATTACTTTTTTCCGTTTTTTTAGTCGCCTCTTCACTAGATTTCGTTTGGCCACATGCTGCTAATACTAAAATACACATAATGCTAAATAAAATAGTTAGTTTCTTTTTCATATGTTCTCCTCTTTGAAGTATTTATTTTGTTTTTGTAAGTAAATAAAGAAAATACGGCGCTCCTAAAGCCGCTACTACTACACCAGCTGGAATAGAGTTTGGCTCGAATACAGAACGACCTATCGTATCTGCGAGTACTAAAATAATCATTCCAATAATGCCAGCTAACGGAAGGAAGTGCTGATATGTACTACCTACTAACTTCCTTGCAATATGCGGAGAAACTAAGCCGATAAAGCCAATTCCCCCTGCCATCGATACACTTGCACAAGACAATCCTACCGCTGTAGCTAAAAGTAGTAACCGTTCTTTTTGAACAGATACACCAAGTCCTGCTGCTACACTATCACCTAGTGACAGTGCATTTAACGTTTTAGATTTCAGCCATGCGTACGGAGTTAGTATCAAAATCCAAGGTAATAATGCTAGGACATGAATCCAATCTCTTCCCCACACGTTACCAACTAACCATCTAGAAGCGAATGTATACGTCTCATCATTTAACTTGAGCGAGAAAAATAATGAAAGTGCACTAAAACCAGCTGAAACTGCAATACCAACAAGAATAAGTCGAATAGGAAGTAAACCTTTTGACCGATCACTCGCAAGCAAAACAATAAGAAATGCAGCTAACACTCCTCCGCCAAATGTAAATAACGGTATTAAAATCGATGCACTCTCGTTAATAGAATGAAAGAGAGTAACGAATACAATAAGCCCGAAAGATGCACCCGAATGTAATCCGAGAATACCGGGATCTGCGAGTGCATTACGAGATAGCCCTTGCAAAATCGCACCAGAAACCCCAAGCCCAATTCCTGCTAACATTGTAATAATTATTCTTGGCATACGATAATCGTATAGCACGGTTGCACTCTCAAAATCACCATAGCCAATAAGCGTTTGAATTACTTTAAGCGGTGCGATGCTCAGCGTCCCCGTATTTAAGCTAATCAAAATTACAGCGATACTTATACATCCGAAAATTGTAGTTACAGTAATAGCTCTCTTTTTATCCGTGTTAAAAAGATCCTTCACTTATAACTCCCTCCCAACTTTACGTGCTATATAAAGGAAGAACGGAACTCCAACAAGAGCTACCATAATTCCTATCGCAAGTTCTTTAGGAGGATTTACTGTTCTTGCTCCTAAATCAGCTAACACTAATAACATAGCTCCTAATAATGCTGACATAGGAATAATAAGCCGATAATTAACACCAACTAATTTTCTAGCAATATGCGGAATGACTAGTCCTACAAATCCAATAGAACCAACAGCTGAAACAGAAACACCTGCAAGAATGACTACTATAATCATCCCAAGTATTCTTGTACGGTTCGTTTTCACACCTAAATTCGTAGCAACATCACCCCCCATTGATATGAGTGAAATAGATCGCCCTAGCACTGTCGCAAAAACAATCGTTATGAGAATAATAGGCACTAAAAATTTCAAGTGTTCCCACTTAACCCCCGCAACACCACCAGCAAACCAAAACGCTAAATCCTGGCTTAAATCATAATAAATTGCAATACCCGAACTTAATGAGTGTAAAAGCGCTGCCATAACTGCCCCTGCAATCGTTAACCTCATCGGTGTTAATCCGCCTAATGTTGCCGATCCGATACTAAAAATGAGTACGGTACTTAAAACTGCTCCAACAAAGGAAACAATCATTAAGTAGGAATACGGTATATGTGGGAAAAAGGCAAAACTAAGTGCTACTACAAACATCGCGCCTGCATTTATTCCAAGCACTCCTGCATCAGCTAAAGGGTTTCGTGTTACCCCTTGCATAACAGCTCCAGCGACTGCAAAAGCAGCTCCTACAACTGCCGCACCAATTACCCTTGGGAGCCTTAATTCATAAATAATTTGATGCTGCGTTAATTTCGGATTGTAATCAAAAACCGCTGCCCACACCGTTTGCAAATGAATATCCTTTGCACCGAATGCAACGGCTAAAAATATAGATCCCATTAAGCATAAAATTGTTAAGCTCATGAAAGAAATGAACTTAATATGTATCCAGCGATTATTGCCAGCATGTACAGTAGACTTATGTAACATGTTTCATTTCATCCTTTATATTC
>NZ_JBHWYR010000055.1:9969-31760 GCF_042728695.1 Bacillus sp. NPDC060175 | reverse complement strand
TATATACTCTAAACATCACTTATCCTTTCCTTTCCTCACTTCGATATTTTCAAAAAATTTGACAGTGCTATTTCTTATTTGTATAAATTTTTTTACAGTGTGTAAAGAAAGTGAATCTTGAGTTGATGTTTTTTTCATTCTCCCACTGTTAATTGAAGTAATCTGTTTTTCACGAGCAGCCCACCGCCCACAAATAATGGGCTAAATTTCTTATCTTCTCTAAAACATATGTAATTCCCACTATCTTTTTCTCTAAAGATATTTTTTGGCACGCTATTTGCTTTATTCAATACTGTGAAAAGGGGGAATTAACATGACTTTAAGAATTAATAAAATCCAAAATCAACTAAAAAACTATGAAATTGACGGATTACTTATTACAAAAAAAGAAAATCGCCAATATGCAACAGGCTTTACAGGTAGCGCTGGCGTCGTCTTAATCTCTGCGGATAACGCTGTTTTTATAACTGATTTCCGCTATGTAGATCAAGCGAAATCACAAATAAAAGACGCAGAAATCATTATGCATAAAGGAAATTTAGAAAAAGAAGTTGCAAATCAAGTATCCAAATTAAACATTCAAAAACTTGGAATTGAAGAAAATAACATGACATTGCAACAATATAAGAACTTACAAAAATATATGAAGGCAGAAATGGTTCAGGTGTGTGAAATCATCGAAGATATTCGTATTATTAAAGACACACCCGAAATAGAAACAATGAAAATTGCCGCTACTATTGCTGACGAAGCTTTCCAACACATTCTCAGCTTTCTAAAACCGGGAATAAGCGAAACTGAAGTCCGAGATGAATTAGAATTTTTCATGCGAAAAAAAGGAGCTACGTCCTCATCGTTTCAAATCATTGTAGCTTCTGGTGTTCGTTCTTCTCTTCCTCATGGCGTTGCATCAAATAAAATCATTGAACGAGGCGATATGATTACATTAGATTTCGGTGCACTTTACAACGGCTATTGTTCCGATATAACACGTACTGTAGCAATCGGCGAACCATCAGAAGAATTCAAAAAAATATATAATGTTGTATTAGAAGCATTGAAGCGTGGAACTGAAGCAATTAAACCTGGAGAAACTGCGAAAAGTATCGATGATATAACGAGAGATTACATTACAGAACATGGATACGGTCAATACTTTGGCCACTCTACCGGGCACGGTCTCGGGTTAGAAATACATGAACCGCTTCGCCTATCCCAAGAAAGTAAGGCAACTTTACAAGAAGGTATGGTTGTTACAGTTGAGCCGGGTATTTACATACCGAACTGGGGCGGTTGTAGAATTGAAGACGATATCGTCATTACAAAAGAAGGCTATGAGGTTATTACAAAGGCAAATCGGGAACTAATTGTCATTCCCTGTTAAAATTAAAGTAAGAAAGTGCGACCTTATTCGGTGGCACTTTCTTCTATTCATTAGCAAATATTATTTTATTCACTTTTTTAGCAATCACTACTATCGCTATTAGAATGCATATTAAATATAGCAATTTCGCGATAAATAACCACCCTTGAAACATTACAATTCCATCTATTATCTCATTTCCTTTCAATAACAAAAACGGAATCGTGCTAATTATAATAACAAACTCGATACTGAAAACAATTTTCTTTTTTCGGCTATATGCTTTCCATTCATTCCAGCGATACATAGGAGCAAAAATCAATACTCCTATACATAATATTACTGGTACCCATTCACTTTTAAGAAATTGTCCTGAAATGATAGATAATAGTAAACAACCGAGCACACCATAATACCCTATTTTTTCTCTCATTCGTACTACCTCCATTCTATCCTCTCTTTAATATGTAACTCCCTATTCTTATCATGACTCTTAGAAAAATAACGACTACAATTACAAGGTAAAGACCTTTCGCAGAAGACAACCACTGTTGAAAAATAGGCATTTTCTCCATTTGCTTCTGACCCTCTACTAAAATAATCACTGCCACAAATGAACAAACAACAATGATACCTATCATAATTCCAATACTTTTCTTATTATGTTGTTTTATATCATCCCAACGGTATAACAGTATAAAAACAAACCCGAAAACAGGTATGATATTTATCCATTCATTGTTTGTAAATAAATTTAAAATGATTACTAGAATACAAGATATGATAAAGTGAAACTTTAATCAGTGGGGGGCCATCCCCACTGATTATTAGTTGAACCAATCGGGCTTTTATGGGCAGTTGATCTCCCGCCTAACTCCCCCGCATTCGCAAATTTTGAGGTGGGAGTCTTACTGCCGTTAATGCGGGATGGATCCCCAAAAACCAATTTTTTTGCGCATAACCCCTCCTTAAATTCCATTTTTAGGATTAATTGTATTGTAACATCCATTTTATATTCTTACCATTACAGTACATGAAATTTTTTTCCTATACTCACATACTTTCACTGCTTTCATACAATGAACTACACGAATGCCTAAAGGATGTGAATGTTATGGGAGTTGAATTAACGCTTTTACATGCTCTCTATATCCTTTGTTTACTAACCATTATTACCTTCTTTATTTTTAGAAAAGATACGACGATTATTTGTATCGTTTTTATCTTTTTATTGGCATTAACCGCAACAGGTTCTATCCCTCTTGCCATTAGTGGTATCTTTCAAAGTTTCATTTACGCCATTACCGAACTATTACCAACTATATTAATCATCTCCATTATCGTATCAATGAGCAATCTACTCGTTCATACCGGCATAAATGATACGATGATTTCACCATTTACAAAAATGATTCGTACACCTGCACATGCCTACTGGATTATCGGTCTTTTAATGATGACAATTTCCTTTTTCTTTTGGCCTTCTCCAGCTGTCGCCTTAATGGGGGCCATTTTATTACCAGTCGCTGTACGCGTCGGCCTTCCGCCAATTGGAGTCGCAATCGCTATGAACTTATTCGGACACGGCATCGCCTTATCTGGTGACTTCGTTATTCAAGGTGCACCGAAGTTAACAGCGGATGCTGCTGGTCTTCCTGTTTCCAGTGTTGTTTCTGCCAGTGTTCCGCTCGTTATCGTTATGGGTATTGTGACAACTTCCGTCGCATTTTTCTTCTTACGAAAAGAATTTCATACAGGCTTATCTATACAAGAATCTCCCCCATCAACCGAGCCTTCTAAAACCCTCATCCCATTATCTCCTCGGGCAAAGAAATGGCTTGCCATATGTATCCCTATCGTATATATCATTGATATCCTTTGCATGATTCAGTTTAAACTACAAGGAAGCGACGCAACAGCACTTATCGGCGGGACGACTGTTATTATGATTATCATCATTTCTCTCATCGCCTACAAAGGAAATGGACTAAATAAAACGACCGATTATTTTATAGAAGGACTCCAATTTGGATTTAAAATTTTCGGTCCAGTTATTCCAATTGCTGCACTCTTTTATTTAGGAGATAGCGGCTTTGTGAAAATTATCGGGGACTATTTACCGAAAGGTTCACATGGAATCATTAACGACTTAGGAATCGCCTTATCTCAAACTGTTCCTTTAAACCAATATGTATCGGCAGGAACATTAACTATCGTTGGTGTCATAACAGGCTTAGATGGATCTGGCTTTTCCGGTATATCACTTGCTGGTTCGATTGCCAATCTTTTCGGAACAGCACTTGGGCATGGAACAGCTACATTAACAGCACTCGGGCAAATTGCAGCAATCTGGACCGGCGGTGGCACTTTAATTCCTTGGGCGCTTATTCCTGCCGCTGCCATATGCAAAGTAGATCCGTTTGAACTTGCACGCCGAAACTTTTTACCAGTTGTGATTGGCTTAATCGTCACCACGATCGTTGCGATGTTTATTCTATAGCGTAGGCGAGTATTCTCTTGCTTACGTTTTTTATTGTGAAATCAATCATTTATTACTGACTTTCAAAAGGGATTATGTATATGTTAGCGAAGTTATATTAGGAGAGTATTTATTTCAAAACATTTACGAGAAACAGATTACTTCAATTAGAAAAGGGGACATAACTATGAATGAATTGATTTTCGTCTTATTTCTTTGTCCATTACTTATCTTTATCGTTTCTGTTATTGGAACACGTAGAACGAGAACGTACTATGTAATGCCAATTGTAACGTTTGCTAGTTTTTTAATAGTAGGTGCTATCGCCTTCCCTCCAAAGTTTTTCTTTTGGGTCGGTATGTATAGTATCTTCTCATTTATTATTTCTTATATGACTCTATTGTTTGTGAGAGGATATGAAGTAGCAGAAAACAATAAGTAGTTATTAGTGAGGAGATTGTAATATGATTTTCTTTGATATCGATGGAACTTTACATAAAATTTTAGCAATGATATAAAAAGACGACCGCGTTCCCCCGCAGTCGTCTTTTTTCATGTTACGCTGTGATCCAAGCCTCATTAGCTGGATTTTTACGCCACTCTTGTAATTTTTTCGTTTCAGCTTGTCCGATCATACCTTTTTCTGCTGCAACTTCAGTTAATGCACTGTAATCACTTAAAGAATATGATGCTACGTTTGCTGCTTCTAGTTTCTCTTTTCCTGACTCAAGCTCGTACGTGAAGATTGATACGATTCCTAATACTTCACAGCCAGCTTCGCGAAGTGCTTCTACACATGTAATTGCACTACCGCCAGTTGAAATTAAATCTTCTACTACTACTACTTTTTGACCTTTTTCAGCTTTTCCTTCGATTTGGTTCCCTTTACCGTGACCTTTTGCCTTGCTACGTACGTAGCACATTGGTAAATCCATACGATCACTTACCCATGCAGCGTGCGCAATACCAGCAGTTGCTGTTCCTGCAATAACTTCTACAGTTGGGAAGTGCTCTTTAATTAACTCTTCTAATCCAGCTGCAATCGCTTGGCGTACTTTTGGATAAGATAAAGTTAAACGATTATCACAATAAATTGGTGATTTCATACCAGAAGACCAAGTGAATGGATCATTCGGTTGTAAAAATACTGCTCCAATTTCTAATAAATGCGATGCGATTTCTTTTTTCATACTGTTACACCTTCCCACTGTTGTTTTACTATTTTATACGCTTCAAGCGGATTTTCTGCTTTTGTAATACTACGTCCAACTACGATGTAGCTTGAACCAAGTTCCCTCGCACGTTTCGGTGTTGCAACGCGCACTTGGTCATTCACATCATCACTTGCAAGACGAATCCCCGGTGTTACTGTTACAAATTCATTTCCGCATACTTCACGTAATTTTGGTACTTCAAGTGTTGAACAAACAACGCCATCAAGTCCACTTTCTTTCGTTAATTTTGCATAATGAGCAACCGCTTCTTCTAACGTTTTCTCAATACCAATCTCTTTTTTCATCATAGCTTCCGAAGTGCTTGTTAGTTGTGTAACTGCAATACAAATCGGTCTCTCTTTTCCTTCTTGCTTACCTTCCTCTAATCCCTCAATCGCAGCTTTCATCATACTACTTCCCCCAGCAGCATGAACATTTACCATATCTACATCTAGACTAGCTAGGCTACGCATAGCGCTCTTTACCGTATTCGGAATATCATGAAGTTTTAAATCTAGAAAAATCTTATGTCCTTTTTCTTTTAAGTACGTAATAATTGCAGGACCCTCTTTGTAAAATAACTCCATACCCACTTTGACAAATAACTCTTCCCCTTCAAAATGATATAAGAATTGTTCTACCTCTTGTTTCCCAGGAAAATCTAGTGCAACAATTAGCGACTGTGACATACTTACTTCCAGCTCCTTCCTTGACATTCCGAAATGTGATCAAATCCTAATTCATCTAGTAATGCTGGTAATTCTTCAATAATTGTCGGACATACGAACGGATCAATAAAGTTCGCCGTTCCAACTGCAACCGCGCTTGCGCCAGCATAGAAGAATTCAATTACATCTTCCGCTGTTTCAATACCACCCATTCCGATAATCGGAATGTTAACCGCTTGACTTACTTCATGTACCATACGAATTGCTACTGGCTTAATCGCAGGCCCTGATAGTCCGCCCGTACGGTTTGCTAAAATTGGTTTTGCAGTTTTTAAATCTAGACGCATACCAAGCAATGTATTAATCATCGTTAAACCGTCCGCACCCGCATTTTCAATTGCTTTTGCAATTTCCACAATGTTTGCCACGTTCGGTGACAATTTCACATATACCGGTACTTCAGAAACCTCTTTTACTCGCTTCGTTAAATCAGCAGCAATTTCAGGATTTGTACCAAAAGCGATACCACCCGTTTTTACGTTTGGACAAGAAATATTTAATTCTAGCGCATGAACATTAGGTGCCTTTGAAATTGCCTTCGCAACCGCTACGTAATCCTCAGCTTGTGAACCCGCAACGTTTGCAATAATCGGAAGATCAAATTGCTCGAGAAAAGGTAATTCAGAATTCATTACCTTTTCTAATCCAGGGTTTTGAAGCCCGATTGCATTTAGCATTCCGCCTGGTGTTTCAGCAACACGAGGCGTTGGGTTTCCATAACGAGGTTGTTCTGTTGTCGCTTTAATCATAATTGATCCAAGTACACTTAAATCATAGAACTGTGCATACTCACGACCAAATCCGAAGCAACCAGATGCTGGGATGATTGGATTTTTTAATGATAACCCTGGTAATTCAACTTGCAATCTGTTCATAGTACAACCTCCCCGATTGGAAATACTGGTCCGTCGCTACACACCTTCTTGTAAGAATGTCCACTCGGATCTGCTTGTAAATGGCATACACACGCGAAACATGCTCCGATGCCACAGCCCATACGTTCTTCTAATGAAATGTAGGCTTTTCTCTCCTTATAGCGTCCTTCTAATGCACGAAGCATCGCTAAAGGTCCACATGAGTAGAGAATGTCAAAGTCAATTCCATAGCTATCAATTACATCTGTTACAAACCCTTTTGTACCATGTGTACCATCAACTGTTGCAACATACGTATCACCAAGTTCTGCGAATTTCTCTTCATAGAAGACAACATCTTTCGTTTGGAAACCTAAGATGTGAATAACGCGTACTCCTTTTGCTACAAGACGCTGTGACAATTCATATAGTGGTGGTACACCAATTCCGCCACCAACTAATAGAGCCGTTTGTCCAGATTCCGCTTCTTCTACAGGAAATCCATGCCCAAGTGGTCCTAACACATCTACAAGTTCACCTTGTTTTCTTTTCGCTAATGTTTTTGTCCCTTGTCCTTCCGCACGATATAGCATTGTAAATTCGTTCTTGTCTTGATCGACATTACAAATACTAATTGGGCGGCGCAGAAGGGGCGTAATGCCCTCTGCTACCTTAATGTGTACAAACTGCCCTGGATCGTTCATTTGCTGCACTAAATCCCCTTGAAGCACTAATTCGTAAATGTTTTTTGCGATTTCTTTTTGGTTAACGACGATCATATTTTGCTTTTGCATCATGCATGTACCACCTCGTGACGCTTCGTTTGCGTAATTTCTTTCATTGAATGAGCTGAGAATGTCATAGATTCTAATACTCTCAAGATTGCTCTCGTTGTATCAAGTGATGTTAAGCAAGCCACACCATTTTCTACTGATTCACGGCGAATGCGGAAACCATCACGCGCTGGTTGTTTTCCTTTTGTTAATGTATTGATTACAAACTGCGCTTTCCCTTGACGGATAATATCAAGTAAGTTGTAGTCTTCAGAATCAATTTTGTTTACAACTTGCACCGGAATGTTTTGTTCTGTTAGCGATTGTGCTGTTCCTGCTGTTGCTAATAAGTTATAGCCGATTTCATGGAAGCGTTTTGCAATTTCCAGCGCTTCTTCTTTATCTTTATCCGCTACAGTGATGATTACTGATCCGTGCGTTGGAATGTTAATTCCTGAAGCAACAAGTCCTTTATATAATGCTTTTTCAAGCGTTAAATCTTTACCCATTACTTCCCCTGTTGATTTCATTTCAGGCCCTAATGTTGTATCAACTGAGCGTAGTTTCGCAAATGAGAATACCGGTGCTTTTACATACACTTCCTTCTCTTCTGGGTGATAGCCAGTTCCATATCCTTGTTCTACAAGGTTTTGACCTAAAATAACTTTCGTTGCGATATTTGCCATCGGTACGCCTGTAATTTTACTTAAGAATGGTACTGTACGGCTCGCACGTGGATTTACTTCAATTACATACACTTCATCTTTGAATACTACAAACTGAATGTTTAGTAATCCAACAATGTTTAAACCTTTTCCAAGCGCAATTGTATGTTCAATAATTTGTTCTTTTAGTTTTTCAGATAAGCTCTGTGGTGGATATACTCCAATTGAATCCCCAGAGTGAACTCCAGCGCGTTCGATATGTTCCATAATACCTGGAATGAATACATTCTCACCGTCTGAAATTGCATCTACTTCAATTTCTTTACCAACCATATAACGGTCGATTAATACTGGGTGATCTGCGTGAACTTTAACCGCATTTTTCATGTAGTGCAGTAATTCTTCTTGACGATATACGATTTCCATCGCACGTCCACCTAGTACGTAAGATGGTCTTACTAATACTGGGTAACCAATTTTGTCAGCGATCGCTACTGCTTGCTCTACAGTCGTTGCTGTTTTACCAACTGGTTGCGGGATACCAAGCTTTGTTAAAGCTGCTTCAAACTTATCACGATCTTCTGCACGGTCTAAATCTTCAAGTGATGTTCCTAAGATTTTCACACCGTGTGCTTCTAATTTAGCTGCTAAGTTAATTGCCGTTTGTCCACCGAATTGGACGATAACACCTTCTGGCTTTTCTAAATCGATAATGTGCATTACATCTTCGATTGTTAATGGTTCAAAGTATAATTTGTCAGAAATACTGAAGTCTGTTGAAACTGTTTCTGGGTTGTTATTAACAATGATTGCCTCATATCCAGCTTCTTTTATTGCCCATACAGAGTGAACTGTTGCATAATCAAACTCAACACCTTGACCAATACGGATTGGACCAGATCCTAGCACAACTACACTCTTACGATCTGTTACAATCGATTCATTCTCGTCACCATATGTGCTGTAGTAGTATGGTGTTGCAGATTCAAACTCTGCCGCACAAGTATCTACCATCTTATAAACAGGAGTCATATTGCTTTCTTTACGCATAGCGTAAATTTCACGCTCTGTTTTGTTCCAAGCATTGGCGATGTAATGGTCACTGAAGCCCATTTCTTTCGCAGATTGTAACACTTCCATATTTCCTACATTCGCTTTTACTTCGCGTTCCATGTTTACGATGTTTTCAACTTTTTGTAAGAAGAAGAAGTCCATTTCACACCATTCGTTGATTTCTTCTTTCGTTACACCTTGACGGATTGCTTCTGCTACAACGAACAGACGCTCGTCATCAGCTTTTATAATACGCTTTTTCATCGTTTCTTTATCAAGCTCTTTTAAGTGGTCTAACTCTAGGTGATAAACGCCAAGCTCTAAAGAACGGATCGCTTTTAATAATGATTGTTCTAAGTTACGTCCGATTGACATAACTTCACCAGTTGCCTTCATTTGTGTACCAAGTGTTCTGTTTGCTGATTCAAACTTATCAAATGGCCAACGTGGAATTTTTGAAACAACATAGTCTAATGCTGGCTCGAAGCAAGCGTATGTTTTTTGTGTTACTGGGTTTACAATTTCATCTAATGTTAAACCGACTGCAATTTTCGCCGCTAGCTTCGCAATTGGATATCCAGTTGCTTTAGATGCTAGTGCAGACGAACGACTCACACGCGGGTTTACTTCGATTACATAGTATTGGAAGCTATGTGGATCAAGTGCAAGCTGAACGTTACATCCACCTTCAATTCCTAATGCACGAATAATTCTTAATGAAGTGTTTCGTAACATTTGATACTCACGGTCACTTAATGTTTGGCTCGGTGCTACAACGATAGAATCACCTGTGTGAACCCCAACCGGATCGATATTTTCCATGTTACATACTACAATCGCGTTATCATTCGAATCGCGCATTACTTCATATTCAATTTCCTTACAACCAGCAATACTCTTTTCTAATAGACATTGTGTTACTGGACTATGTTTTAATCCACCTGATACGATTTCAATTAGTTCTTCTTCATTATTACAGATTCCGCCACCTGTTCCCCCCATTGTAAATGCTGGGCGAACAATAACTGGATAACCAATTTCTTTTACAAATTCATGTGCTTCTTCCAGCGTATGAATAATCGTGCTAGATGGAATTGGTTCATTTAATTCCTGCATTAATGTACGGAATAAATCACGATCCTCGGCTTGCTCGATTGCTGATAATTTTGTTCCTAAAATTTCAACTCCGCACTCTTCAAGTATGCCTGATTTCGCAAGTTCAACCGCCATGTTTAGGCCTGTTTGACCACCTAATGTTGGTAGGAGTGCATCTGGACGTTCTTTACGAATGATACGGCTTACGAATTCTAATGTTAATGGTTCTATATATACTTTATCTGCTGTTGCAGTATCTGTCATAATTGTTGCTGGGTTAGAGTTAACAAGGATTACTTTGTAACCTTCTTCTCTAAGAGATTGACAAGCTTGTGTTCCAGAATAATCAAACTCTGCTGCTTGCCCAATTACAATTGGTCCTGATCCGATTACTAAAATTGTATTAATGTCTAGGCGTTTTGGCATAACTCTTCCCCTTCTTTCTTGAAGTTTTCAATCATTGCTAAGAAATCTTCGAATAAATCATTTGCATCTTCTGGTCCTGCAGAAGCTTCTGGATGGTATTGTACTGTAAATGCTGGGAACTTCGTATGACGAAGGCCTTCTACTGTTCCGTCGTTTAAAGCAACATGCGTAATTTCAAGATCTATATTTTCAACTGACTCTTCTTCTACTGCGTAACCATGGTTTTGAGAAGTGATTGCTACTTTTCCAGTTGCAATATTTTTTACTGGATGATTTAAACCACGGTGACCGAATTTTAACTTACTTGTATTTGCACCAGATGCTAGCGCGAACAATTGATGTCCTAGGCAAATCCCGAATAAAGGAACTTTACCAATAATGTCTTTTAACATTTCAATTGCTTCTGGTACATCTTTTGGGTCCCCAGGTCCATTACTTAACATAATTCCATCTGGGCTAAGGCGTAAAATTTCTTCTGCTGTTGTATTGTAAGGTACAACAATTACATCACAGTCACGCTTATTTAATTCTCGTAAAATACCATGTTTCATTCCGAAGTCTACAAGTACAACGCGATGACCACGGCCTGGACTTGGGTATGGATCTTTTGTTGATACGCGTTTCACATGATCTGTAAAGACAGTTGCTTTCAATTGGCTAACGATGTCCTCTACATCCACATCCATATTACAAAGACGTCCGCGTAAAGTTCCATATTCACGAATTTTTCTTGTTAATTTTCTCGTATCAATTCCTGCTAATCCTGGGATATTTCTTTCTTTCAAGTAATCATTTAACGAAATTTCATTACGAAAGTTTGATGGGTGATCACAAATTTCGTTTACGATTAAACCATTTACAGATGGGTGAATTGATTCAAAATCATCACGGTTAATGCCGTAGTTTCCGATTAATGGATACGTAAATGTTACGATTTGACCGCAGTATGAGGGATCAGATAAAGTTTCTTGATATCCAGTCATCCCAGTTGTAAATACAACCTCACCTGACTTTTCGATTTCTCCTCCGAAACCTTTTCCAATTAATACTGTTCCATCTTCTAAGATAAGTTGTCTTTTCATACTAATGCACTCTCCTTTTGCCATGCGATCTTACCACCAACGATTGTCATAACCGGCCAACCTTGGCATTTCCAACCTGCGAATGGTGTATTTTTTCCTTTTGATAAGAATGTTGTTGGATCAATTTTTTCTTCTTGTTCTAAATCGATAATTGTAATATCAGCTGTTCTACCTTCTGTTAGGCGCCCTGCTTCTAAACCGAATGTGTCCGCCGGTTTTTCTGTTAAGAATTGAATTAGTTGCTCTAATGTAATGATTCCTTTTTTCACAAGGTTCGTATATAAAAGTGGGAATGCTGTTTCAAAACCAGTAATTCCGAACGGTGCTCTTTCAATCCCTTGCGCTTTCTCTTCTGCAGTATGCGGTGCATGGTCAGTTGCAATCATATCAATTGTTCCATCTAATAGTCCTTCAATTAACGCTGCATGATCTTCTTTTCCTCGAAGCGGTGGATTCATTTTAAAGTTAGGATCAGCCGATGGGATATCATCTTCACATAATACTAAGTGATGCGGTGTTACTTCTGCTGTCACCTTAATTCCAGCACGTTTCGCGTCACGGATTACACGTACAGATCCTTTTGTACTTACGTGACATACGTGGTAGTGACAATTTGCAGCTTCCGCAAGTAAGATGTCCCGGGCAATATGTACGGATTCACATACTGATGGGATACCGTTTAATCCGTGTTTCTCAGAAAACTTCCCTTCATGTACACATCCTTTATTAATAAGTGTGTTCTCTTCACAGTGTGCAACAACTGCCATATTTAATTTCGATGCACGCTTCATTGCAGCTAACATCATGCTTGCATCTTGCACGCCTACTCCATCATCAGTGAAAGCGAATGCCCCAAGTTCTTTTAACTTTTCAAAATCAGTCATTTCAGAACCTGCTTGACGTACTGTAATTGCTCCATATGGTAATACATTTACATGTGCTTTTTCTTTAATACGCTTTTGCAGTTCTTCCATATGTTCTTTACAATCTGGTACTGGGCGTGTGTTTGGCATTGCGCAAATTGTAGTAAATCCACCTTTTGCTGCTGCAAGTGTTCCTGTTTCAATTGTTTCTTTATGTTCACCACCTGGTTCACGAAGATGAACGTGTACATCTACTAATCCAGGTGCGATTAACTTTCCATTTACATCGATTACTTCAGCATTATCTGCCGTAATATTTTCTGCTACCTTCGCAATTTTACCGTCTTGTACGAGAAGATCTGTTGCCACGATTTTTCCTTCTTCATTCATATAACGACCATTTTTAAACAAATAATTCATGTTTCATTCCTCCTAATACATTTGGTAAGGCGCGTTTTAGTACAGCCATTCTTACGTAAACTCCATTTTCCATTTGTTTAAATATGCGTGAACGCTCACACTCAACAAGTTCACTTGCAATTTCCACATCACGGTTGAAAGGAGCTGGATGCATAATAATGCTTCCTTCTTTCATACGTTTTTCTCTTTCAACTGTTAACCCATGTTGCTCGTGATACTCTTTCATAATGTCTGTTTCATAATGGTCATGACGCTCATGTTGTACACGAAGTAACATCATCACATCCACTTCTGGAACAAGTTCATCTAAACTCTTGTACGTTCCAAATGTGTTCTCTTCATCTTTCCAGTCTTCCGGGCTTGCAAAGTAAACTGTTGCGCCCAGTTTCGTTAATGCTTCTGCATTAGAACGTGCTACTCGGCTATGACGAACATCCCCAACTATTGCAACCTTCAAACCTTCAAATCTTCCAAACTCTTGTTTAATTGTTAGAAGATCGAGTAGACATTGCGTTGGATGATTTCCACATCCATCTCCAGCGTTCAAGATTGGGATATTCACCTGATCCTTTAATTCATCGAAGTAACGATCTTGCTCATGGCGGATGACTACCGCTTTTGTTCCGATTGATTCTAGTGTTCTTATCGTGTCGTATAAAGTTTCTCCTTTTTGTACGCTAGATGAATCTGCCGAAAAGTTTAACACGTCAAGTCCTAATCTCTTCTCAGCAACTTCGAAGCTAAATCTCGTTCTCGTACTATTCTCAAAGAACAAGTTCGCAACAAAAGTTTGCTTTGTTGTTTTTCTCTCTTTTCCATTCGCGAAATCTTCTGCGTCTTTTAGGATTTCTGAAATTTCTTGATCCGATAATTCACTCATCGTTAACAAATGGCTCATCGTCATCCCTCATCTTTCTGTTTTTTATGATAACACCACTGAATTTATATAACAACAACCGTATAAAAATACCCTAGCCTTTTGAGACTAGGGTGCGTTAAAGTAGCCACCCTTTTCTGTCTCACAGGACTGAATTAAAAGGTTGTTTTTATGAAGCAATCTGCTTAGATCGTTTTATTTGTTTCGTTTCTGGTAGTAGTAGATTTAACAGTACACCTACAATTGCTGCTAGTGCCATTCCTTCTACTTGGAACGATTCACCTACGTGTAGTACCGCCCCGCCAATACCGATTACTAGTATAACTGATGCAATCATTAAGTTTCGTTTGTCGCTTAAGTCTGTTTTATCGTCTACCATCATGCGTAAACCGCTTGATGCGATTACACCGAATAGTAAGATTGATACACCACCCATAACTGGTGTTGGAATCGAGTGGATCAGTGCTGAAATCTTCCCGATAAATCCAAACATGATTGCGAACACTGCTGAACCGATGAATAAGTATACACTGTATGCTCTCGTAATTGCTAGCACACCGATGTTTTCACCGTACGTTGTATTCGGTGGTCCACCTATTAGTGATGCGATCAATGTTGCTACCCCATCGCCGAAGATTGAACGATGTAAACCTGGTTTTTCAATTAAATCTCTTTTAATAACATTTCCAAGTACAATTTGATGTCCGATATGTTCTGAAATTGTTACTAGTGCAACTGGTACCATTAAGAGTACAATTTTCCATGAAAACTCCGGAGTATATGTTACAAACGGTACTGTAAAGTCTGGTATGACAAACCATTTTGCCTCAGCTACTGGCTTTAAATCTACTAGCCCTTGGAAGTAAGCGAATATATACCCGCCGATGATTCCAAGTAGAACTGGTATGATACTGAAAAACCCTCTTCCGAATATGGAGCAAATGATTGTAATTGCTAATGTTACTAATGCTACTGAAAAGTGTGTAATGCTATACTTACCATCCGCACCGTTCATCGCCATGTTCACCGCTGTATGTGCTAAAGCTAAACCGATTACCATTACGACTGGTCCAACTACGATTGGCGGAAGTAATTTCATAATCCATTCTGACCCAGATTTCTTAATTCCGAGTGAGATTAAGATGTACACAAGTCCCGCAAACATTCCTCCAAGCATCGCTGCTCCAGGTCCACCTGCTGTTTTCGCTGTAATAATTGGTGCAATAAAGGCGAATGATGATCCTAAATACGCCGGTACTTGACCTTTCGTTATTAGAAGAAACGCTAGCGTTCCTAATCCACTTGATATTAAAGCTACTGATGGATTCAGTCCTGTTAAAAACGGAACAAGCACTGTTGATCCAAACATCGCGAACAAATGTTGTATACTTAATAATAACCATTTTCCCGGTTTCGGTACTTCATGAATGTCTAACACTGGCTTTTGCTCCATTGTTACATCCTCCTTCAGTTTTAATTTTTGCAATAAAAAAACTCTTTGTGCCTGTGCACAAAGAGTCCTACACTTTCGTATGCCAAATTTGACATATGAAAGCCAAGACCCTTTGGCAGCCTCACAGGACTACATTTAAAAGGGCTTTACTTATCGTATATGCTTACTCGATCTTGTTGATCTGTCTCTTGCAAATCAACTTCGATACGCTCTTCACTAGATGTTGGAATGTTCTTTCCTACATAATCAGCGCGAATTGGTAATTCACGATGACCTCTATCAACAAGAACAGCCAATTGGATTTGTGATGGTCTACCTAAATCCATAAGAGCATCCATTGCTGCTCGAACTGTTCTTCCTGTATATAACACATCATCCACAAGGATAACTTTTTTCTTCGTAATATCTACAGGAATATCAGAACCTTTTACAAGTGGTTCTTTATGTTTCGATTGTAGTGTTAAATCATCACGATATAACGTAATATCTAACTCTCCTACTTCCATCGCTTTTCCTTCAATTTGACCAATTCGTTCTGCCAAACGTTGTGCAATAAAAATTCCACGTGTTTTTATTCCGACAAGAACACAATTATCGACACCTTTATTTCGTTCCACGATTTCATGACTAATTCGTGTTAAAGCGCGGCGAATCATTTGGTCATCTAAAACGACAGCTTTCTCTTGCATGCTCTACACCTCCAAGCTTTTTTTCTTGCGTGAGAGTAATGGTATAAAAAAAGTCCTCTCAGCGTGTGCGAGAGGACTTTTGAAAAAAGGGTACAGATACCCTAAGTATTTCAAACCGTTACCTTCTCAACCTCACGGGGCTGTGTTAAAGGATCATTATTTAACTGTTGTCAGTATCTCAGTTTTCTTATGATTTGTCAATACTATTTCCGTAAAATATTTAGTGCTTCTTCAAACACTTCTGGAATCGGTGCCTCAAACTCAATATATTCACCAGTACGAGGGTGATCGAAACCTAAAATCCCTGCATGAAGTGCTTGTCCATCCATATCTAATGTTTTCTTCGGACCATACTTTGGATCCCCTGCAAGTGGATAACCAATATATTTCATATGAACACGAATTTGGTGTGTACGTCCCGTTTCTAAGCGACATTCTACAAGTGTGAAATCCTTAAATCGCTCTAACACTTGGAAATGTGTAACAGCATTCTTACCATTTTCATCAACGGTCATACTTTGACGTTCTTTTTTATCACGACCAATTGGAGCATCAATTGTTCCTTTATCATGTGGAATTACACCATGTACAATCGCTTTGTAGCGTCTTGTTACCGTTTTTGCTACAAGTTGATTTACAAGTGATTCGTGCGCCACATCATTTTTAGCAACCATTAATAATCCAGATGTATCCTTATCAATACGGTGTACTATACCAGGACGCATTACACCGTTAATACCTGATAGGTCTGTACAATGATGCATAAGTCCGTTTACAAGCGTACCCTTCGTATGCCCTGGTGCTGGATGTACTACCATGCCACGCGGCTTATTTACAACTAGTACATCGGCATCTTCATAATAAACTTCTAAATTCATATCTTCCGGTTGAATATCTAACTCTTCTGGCTCGGGAATTGTTACTGTAATTTCATCATTTCCTTTTACTTTATAATTCCCTTTAACTGATTTCCCATTTACTGTCACAACAGCATCTTTAATCCATTGCTGCACTTGTGAACGTGACCATTCACTGTTTATTTCTGCAACGAATTTATCAATTCGCTCGCTTTTTTGTTCTTCTGCAACTGTTACTTGTACTACTTCACTCATTCAATTACTCCTTCGTTTTCTTTCCTTCTAATACTGTTTGAATAATAATTAATACAACTCCAATACATAATGCTGAGTCAGCTATATTGAATACTGGATAGTTGTACGAGAAAATATACACGTGAATGAAATCCACTACTTCTTGTCTAAATACACGATCAATAAAATTGCCAATTGCTCCGCCTAAAATTAGACCTAATGAAATACCTAGAAGCTTGTCCGTTTTCGCATATTTTTTCATATAAAATACGATAAATGCTACGAAAATGACTGTAATAATGTAGAAAAACCACATTTTATTTTCTAAAATACCCCAGGCAGCTCCTCTATTTCGATGTGATGTTATGTATAATACATTATCGATAATCGGAATGCTCGTACCCAATTCCATGTTCTTTACAATTAGCCACTTCGATATTTGATCGATGGCAATGACAAATAACGCTATTACATAATATATCATTTTCATTTCCCCCACAAAGACAGTGTACCTCAAAATTTTAGCATAGCTGCTACCTTTTCACAATGAACCTTTATAGAAGAATAAAATAAATTTAAAAAAGGTAACATAATATCGTTGTGCGTATTCATACATTTACCTTTTCATAGAAAAATTCATGAATAGTACGGGCAGTCGGCATTGTTTTCATTTGTTTGGTAGGAATCGCTCTTCCAGTTTCTTCACAAATACCGTACATATCTATTTCCATTTTAAACAATGCACGTTCTACATCTTTTAAATCCTCTTTTATATCATGTAATAGCAATTTTTTCTTTGTCTCTTCCTTTATTTCGTATCCAAGTTCTTGCCCAAATTCCATATAGTATGTGTGCATTACTTCTTTCGCCAGTCTATCTTGCAACTCTTTTCTCATCAATTGCAATTCTTCTTTTATTTCCATATAAATTTCATTCACGTGTACATTCCTCCCAGCTGCAATGTACAATTAGTGTATCCGAAATTTCCACGCTTACCTCACACACATTTTTCCTTCATAGGAAAGAGAGTGAAAGTTATTTCGATATATCATCAACAAAAAACTGACTGCTATTATGAGCAGTCAGTTTTTTCATTATTTTACATAGTTTTCTTTAACAACCGTTGCACAACGCTCACATAATGTTTCATGTTCCGCATCTTTACCGATTGTTTCTGAAACAACCCAACAACGTTCACATGTGTCACCCGTTGCCTGAGCTACAACAACCGCTGTATGCTCATACTTAGGCGCATCTGCTGGCGCTTCTTCTATCATACCACCAAGTTTATACTCAGAAACGATAAATAGTTGCTTTAAGTCTTCACTAATAGACTCTAACATAGCTTTCATTTCTACAGTTGGATATAGTGTAATACTTGCATTTAATGACTTACCAATTACTTTTTCATTACGAGCGACTTCTAACGCTTTTAATACGTCATCACGTAACGTCATAAATGCATCCCATTTTGTTTTTAACGCTTCAGCACCATCTATTTCTACAACTTCTGGCATATTAGTTAACTGTACGCTCTCTTCTTCTGCACCAGGAACATAAGGCCATACTTCATCAGCTGTATGAGGTAAGATTGGTGTTACAAGTTTTGTTAATGCAACAAGAACATCATATAATACTGTTTGAATTGCGCGGCGATCTTGGTGATTTGCACCTTCAATGTATAAAATGTCTTTCGCAAAGTCTAAATAGAATGAACTTAAATCAATTGTACAGAAGTTATGGATTGCATGATATACTGCTGCAAAGTCATATGCTTCATATGCTTCTTTCACTTTTGTAATTAAGTCATTTAATTTTACTAACATGTAACGGTCCACTTCACGAAGATCAGCTGCCGCCACTTTATTTTCACCTGGATTAAAGTCATCTAAGTTTCCTAATAAGAAACGGAATGTATTACGGATTTTACGATATACTTCTGCTACTTGTTTTAAAATATCATCTGAAATACGTACATCAGATTGATAGTCAACAGAAGAAACCCATAAGCGTAAAATATCTCCGCCTAATTGATCCATAATTTTCTTCGGTACGACGATGTTTCCAATCGACTTACTCATTTTACGTCCGTCACCATCTAGTACGAAACCGTGGCTTAGAACACCTTTATACGGTGCTTTACCTGTTACAGCAACTGCTGTTGATAATGAAGAGTTAAACCAACCACGATATTGGTCAGATCCTTCTAAATATAAATCTGCTGGACGTTGTAAATCATCACGCTCTTCTAATACCGCTTGGTGAGAAGAACCTGAATCAAACCATACATCCATAATGTCTGTTTCTTTACGGAATTCACCATTTGGGCTACCTGGATGTGTAAATCCTTCTGGTAATAGATCTTTCGCTTCACGCTCGAACCATACGTTAGAACCGTGTTCACGGAATAAATCTGCTACATTGCTAATTGTTTCATCTGTAATAATTGGGTCTCCATTTTCCGCATAAAATACTGGAATTGGTACACCCCATGCACGTTGACGAGAAATACACCAATCGCCACGGTCACGAACCATATTATGAAGACGAGTCTCACCCCATGCTGGCACCCATTTCGTTTCTTCAACAGCTTGTAATAATTCTTTACGGAATGCTTCAATAGATGCAAACCACTGTGCTGTTGCACGGAAAATAATTGGTTTTTTCGTTCTCCAATCATGTGGGTATGAATGCGTAATAAATGTTAACTTTAGTAACGCACCTACTTCTTCTAATTTTTCCGTAATTGGTTTATTAGCTTTATCGTAGAATATGCCTTCAAATCCAGGTGCTTCATTTGTTAACACACCTTTGTCATCAACTGGACAAAGAACTTCTAAACCATATTTCTTACCAACAAGGAAATCATCTTCCCCGTGTCCAGGCGCTGTATGAACACAACCTGTACCAGCATCTGTTGTAACGTGGTCACCTAGCATAACTAAAGAATCACGATCGTAGAATGGGTGTTTTGCAACTGTATACTCAAGTTCGCTACCTTTTACTGTTTTCACAACTTCAGCATTTTCCCACTCTAACGTTTTTTCAACTGTCTCAAATAGTTCAGAAGCAATAATATATTTCTCATCATTTACGTTCACAATAGCATATTCAAGTTCTGGATGAACAGAAATACCTAAGTTAGCAGGTAACGTCCAAGGTGTTGTTGTCCAAATAATGAATTTCTCATCACCTTCTAATACGTTCTTTCCGTCTTTTACAGGGAATGCTACGTAAATAGATGCTGATTTTTTATCTTGGTATTCAATTTCAGCTTCTGCTAAAGCTGATTCACTCGTTGGAGACCAGTAAACTGGTTTCTGTCCTTTATAGATATAACCTTTTTTCGCCATGTCACCAAACACTTTAATTTGTTGTGCTTCATAAGCAGGCTCTAAAGTAATGTATGGATTATCCCAATCTGCACGTACACCTAGACGCTTAAATTGTTCACGTTGACGTTCTACTTGTTCATATGCATACTCTGCACATAACTTACGGAATTCAGCAACTGTCATTTCTTTACGCTTTACACCTTTATTCGTTAAAGCTTGTTCAATTGGTAAACCGTGCGTATCCCAACCTGGCACATATGGTGCACAGTATCCTGTCATTGATTTAAAACGAACAATAAAGTCTTTTAACACTTTATTTAGTGCGTGTCCCATATGGATGTCACCATTTGCATATGGAGGTCCATCATGTAGTACAAATAAAGGACGACCTTTTGTATGTTCTTGTACCTTTTCATAAATATTCATTTCAGCCCATTTTTCTTGCATTGCAGGCTCACGTTTCGGTAAATTCCCACGCATCGGGAATTCTGTTTTTGGCATTAGTAATGTATTTTTGTACTCCATGCTCAATTCCTCCTTAAATATATAAACGACAGACCTTAAAAAAGGGAATAAAAAAGAGACCTCTCATCCCCAAAAAGGGACGAGAAAGTCTCCCGCGGTACCACCCTAGTAGATCCTATACGTATGTATAAAATCCTCTTTATATTCTTAACGCGAATATACGCCTACGCTTACTCCATTTGTTCAGCGCGGAACTCCAGGGTGATATTCCCATTATCTCCTTATCCTGAGCTTACACCATCCTCAGTTCGCTATATAAGGTATGAAAAAGGTACTTATCCCTATCTTCGTTTTTCTTAATAAATATGCTGTTTAAAATTATATGTAATAATGAGAAAAACGTCAAGCTTACACTGTTTCTTCTTTTTTCAACAGTTCGTCCACTTCGTCTTCTAACTCAATTAATTTGTCCCAATCATCGTTGCTTAACATTTCAAGCTGTGTTTCTAACAACATACGGAAACGAGTGCGGAATACTTTCGCTTGTTTCTTTAACTCATCAATATCAAATGCAACTTTTCTTGATTTCACTAATGCTTCATTAATAATACGATCTGCATTTTTTTCTGCTTCACGTACAATTAATTTTGCTTCTTTTTGTGCATTACGTTTCACTTCTTCAGCAGCTTCTTGTGCGACAATGATAGATTTGTTAAGCGTATCTTCAATATTAGAAAAATGATCTAACTTTCCTTCTAATTGTGCAACCTTTTCTTCTAAAGCTTTTTTCTCACGAATGACTAATTCATAATCTTTGATGATTTGATCAAGAAATTCATTTACTTGATCTTCATCGTAGCCACGGA
>NZ_JBHWYR010000055.1:0-9959 GCF_042728695.1 Bacillus sp. NPDC060175 | reverse complement strand
CGCCACCTCCAAGTAGTTATCTAAATTTCCTCTTTCAATTATATCTTTTCTTCGACAAAATAAGAGAATTTCCTTCTAAAAAACCAATCATTTTAGTATACCATACAAAACTCTCCATTTGTCGCGCTTCGTTCTACCTTCTACAGAAAATAATTTACTTCGTCCATACCCTCTAACCGAGAAAACATCCCCCGGAAAACATTCATACGAAGTTTGCTCTACTGTTTTCCAATTGACTTTTACTAAGCCACCTTTTATCAGAGGCTGTACTTTCTGCCTAGATATATGCAGCATTTCAGCTAATAAAACATCTAGACGAAGTGACGAAACTGTTCCAGATTTTTCTCCCCACTTTTCACCTACACGCAAAACTTTCTCTACTTGTATAGGAGAGAGTGTGACTTTCATTTTCCCTATTGATTGTAAGTTCATTTCAATATAGGATACAACTTCTTTCGCAACTGCAATTTGGGCACGATTTTCTTGAAGCAAAATATCACCACATTTTTCCCTTGTTAAACCAAGTGACATGAATGCACCTAATATTTGCCTATGTTCTAGCGTGAAAAACTTGGAAGGATAGTCAATTTCTAATACTTCTACTTGAAATTCCTCTTTATTTAATTCTAGATAATCTGGATAAATTAGTGCTCTTTTCCGTTCGGCTTCAGGCATCGCACCATCAAACCGTACAGCTACATCTCCTTGCCCTATTACCATAGAAACAATTTGTTGCTGTCTTGGATCAAGAAAATCTGTTAACTTGACTTGATGGTACTCAGCAGCCTGTTTCCACTCTAATACTTTATCCACAAAGACCTCTTCATCCGGTCTAAAATGCTCGTAGATGCTCATGTATGTAGCCTTTCGCTAAACAAAATAAAAAAACAAACTTGTCAATCCTCTACTAGCGAGATTCAATGTGAAAATCGCAACAAGTGGAGAAATATCAATCATACCAAGCGGTGGAATAAATTTCCTAAAAGGTTCTAAATAAGGTTCGCAAATGCGTGCAAGAAAATCACCAAATTTTGATTCTCTTGCACCTGGGAACCAAGACAAAAGAATATAAATGATAAGCGCATAGGAATAAATTTGAATAGCATACTGCAATACTTGTACAACTGTTGTCATGGCGTATTACCACCTCTTTATATTTGTCTCTTCTTCTTCACCGAATAACTCTGAAATCGCACCAACGATATCAACATTTTCAGGTGTACACATAAATGTTTTCGGGCCTATTTTTTGAATATCCCCGCCTATAGCGTATACAGTACCACTTAAAAAGTCAACGATACGTACAGCTTGATCTGTAGACATTCTTTGCAAATTAATTACAACAGCTCGTCTACCTTTTAAGTGATCCGAAATGCCTTGCGCTTCCGAATATGTGCGTGGTTCTAGTAAAACAACTTTTGAAGATTGCTTCGCTGTTTCAATACTCACTACATTTTGCTTCGGTTGCACTTTCGCAAACGGAACATCTTGTTGTTCTGGGGGATCTTGTTGTTTTTTCATGTCTGTTTGCTCCTTTTCATAACTATATTGAGCTGCTTCTTTTTCTTCCGGTGTGTCAAAAAAGAAGTATTTTACTTTTGACCAACTCATAATAACTTTCTCCTTCCTCTTACGCTTTTCCTACTAAAACCGTTCCCAAACGAATATATGTAGCGCCTTCCTCAATTGCAATCGTGTAATCATTTGACATTCCCATTGATAATTCTTTACATGGTGCATGTAATAATTCTAGCTCCTGCACCTCTGTTTGTAGCATGTGCAATTCCTTAAAGCAGCGACGAATCTCTTCCTCTTCTCCTGTAAACGGAGCCATTGTCATTAATCCTACCACTTCAATCTTATCCAATTCTTGCAAACTTTGAATAAAAGAAATTGTTTCTTCTATCGCCAATCCTTGCTTTGATTCTTCAGATGATGTTTTCACTTGAATAAAGCATTTAACTTTCTTATCAGCACGTTTTTGAATTTCTTTTGCAAGCGAAAGACGATCTAATGAATGTAAATAATCAATCTCATTAATGATTTCTTTTACTTTTCTCGTTTGCAATGAGCCAATAAAATGCCAATTCACTTTTGAACCGAAATGCTCGTATTTTTGTAAGAAACCTTCATTTCTATTTTCACCTAAATCAATAATTCCTGCTTCAATTACTTCGCTTGTTTTTTCAATTCCTACAGTTTTTGTAACTGCAACGAGCTTAATATCTTTCATCGAACGTCCAACTCGTGCACAAGATTCTTTAATTGCTTCGTTTACATCTGCTAAATTCCCTTGCACTGTCACTTGCTTCACTCCTCCTTAAAACCTATGAAACTCAACATTCTCCCCGTCTTACCTTGATCACGACGATGAGAGAAAAATAATTGTTCTTCACAGCTTGTACAAAGAGATGACATTACAATATGTTCTTCTTTTATGCCTGCTTGTACACATAATATACGATTAACTTCTTTTAAATTAATTGCATACTGACCATTAGAAATTACTTTATAGGGAACAGATCCGTTTACTACTTGCTGTGCTGCTGTTAATACACGATCATCAACAACATAACAACACGATCCGATTGCAGGACCAATTGCGACATAAATTTCATCACTTGAAACACCTTCTGCATTCCACTTTTGAATCATTTCTTTCGCAATCTCTGTTACAGTCCCTTTCCACCCAGCATGCGCAAGTCCTATCATATCATGTGATGGTGCATAAAAATAGAGCGGAACACAATCAGCGTAACAAGATGTTAAGAGAACATCTTTGTTAGTCGTATAAATGCCATCCGTTTTTGGAATACCGTCTTCATATGAATAAACGCCTTTCCCTTTTTCTTGCAGTCCTACTTTCTCAACATGATGGTCATGAACTTGTTCAGAGCAAATCCATTTTTCTAATGGTTTTTGTAACTTATTCGCTAAAATGCGTCTGTTTTCATGAACATTCTCCACGATATCATTCACATGTAATCCTAAATTCATCGCATGAAAGGAGCCTGTACTTACTCCACCATCTTTTGTCGTAAATCCAACAGTAATGTTTCCAAGTTCTTTCCACGCTTGTAAATACAGTATACCGTCCACATATTTAAATGGTTCTCTCATAAAGCGGCTCCTTTTAATTAAAATAACAGAAAAAAGCATGGTACTTCCTGTCTATTTTACCATACTTTTATTTTTTCATAATGACAACTGAAAAAAAAGGGGAATTTGTAATATTCTTTATGAAATTGTCGGTGTTTGTATTGATCCTGTTACAGAATTAATATTATCTACTCTGACAAGTATGACATCTTCCCCAATTTTCATAATTTGCTCCCAAGGAATCACAAATTCTACTTCCTTTCCAAAGAGTCCTAACATACGTGTCTGCTTGGAAATAATAACTGTCCTAATCTTCCCTGTGTCTATATCAAAATCAATATCTCCAATATTTCCAAGCATTTTTCCATCTAAAATATTTACAACATCCTTCATTTGAAACTCCGAAATTCGTATCATATTCATCCTCTCCCTTATATCATGAATCATAAGTACGCTCTCAAATAAAGTGAAACCTTAATCAGTGGGATTTTTCCCATCCCTACTGATTATTAGCCCATGCTAATCGGACTTTTTCGGGTAGCTCCGCTTCCATCTAACTTCTTACTTCAGCCGAATTTTGAAGCGGGTAAACAGTATATAACCGCTACTAATAGAACATCCATTTTATTTTCATTATATGAACCTACCTACTCTACTATGAGCGCAAAATATTATATATAAAAAAGGCCTCACCATAACTGGTGAGGACCTTATCCTTGAATCGTCTTATTCATTTGCTTAATAGCAGACTTCTCCAAACGTGATACTTGCGCTTGAGAAATCCCAATTTCTTCAGCAACTTCCATCTGTGTCTTTCCTTGGAAGAAACGTTTTCGAATAATCATTTTTTCACGATCATTTAAACGCTTCATTCCTTCTTTCAACGCCAGTTCTTCAACCCACTGCTCGTCCTTTTGTTTTTCATCCTTTAATTGATCCATAACAAAGATAGGATCTCCTCCATCGTTATAAATCGGTTCAAATAATGAAACCGGGTCTTGAATAGCATCTAGTGCAAAAACAATTTCTTCATGTGTCACTTCAAGAACTTTCGCAATATCCATTGCTGTTGGTTCTTTTGAATTTTCAGCAATCAATTTTTCTCTTACTTGCAACGCTTTATACGCAATATCTCGTAATGAGCGAGATACGCGAATTGGATTGTTATCACGCAAATATCTGCGTATTTCCCCAATAATCATCGGCACAGCATACGTTGAAAATTTTACATTTTGGCCTAAATCAAAGTTATCAATGGATTTCATAAGTCCAATGCAACCAACTTGAAATAAATCATCAACATATTCTCCTCTGTTATTAAATCTTTGGATGACGCTCAGTACAAGACGTAAGTTTCCATTCACTAATTTCTCTCTGGCGCTTCTCTCTCCACTTTGCATTTCACGAAATAATTTACGCATCTCTTCATTTTTTAGTACTGGAAGTTTAGCTGTATCAACACCGCAAATTTCTACTTTGTTTCTCGTCAAAGTGTTCCCTCCTATCGGGAGTTGCTGTACAGTGTAAAGTATTTCCTTTGAAGGGGATTTTATGCATACGGTTTTCCCATCGTTTTTCACAAACATCATATTTCCTAATGCACAAAAAGAGAATAAGACCAGTCTAGATACCGACTGGTCTTATTCTTCACACCATTTTATTAAATTCTTTTCGTAATCTTTTTATAATTCTTTTTTCCAAACGAGAAATATACGACTGTGAAATTCCAAGCATATCAGCCACATCTTTTTGTGTCTTCTCTTCGCCACCAGCGAGTCCAAACCGAAGCTCCATAATTTGTTTTTCACGATCATTTAATTGATGCAATGCTTTCATTAAAAGATGACGATCTACAGTAGCTTCTAAATCTTTTGTAATAATGTCATCATCTGTACCTAACACATCTGATAATAACAGTTCATTTCCGTCCCAATCAATGTTAAGCGGTTCATCAAAAGAAACTTCCGAACGATTTTTATTATTTCGACGCAAATGCATTAAAATTTCATTTTCTATACAACGAGATGCATATGTTGCTAATTTAATTTTCTTTTCTGGATTAAATGTATTCACTGCCTTAATAAGACCAATTGTTCCTATACTAATCAAATCCTCAATATTTATCCCTGTATTTTCAAATTTTCTTGCTATATATACAACAAGCCGTAGATTACGTTCAATAAGTATCGACCTGGCAGCTTGATCTCCATTTGGTAATTTATTCAAAAGAACTGCCTCTTCGTCTTTCGTTAACGGCGGTGGCAACGCTTCACTTCCGCCAATATAATAAATTTCATCGGTCTTAATTCCTAATTTCAGCAATACTTTATACCAAAGGTATACCAAATAAAATTTAAATTTCACCATATTATCCCGCCTCTCATAATTAAGCAATTACCATCTTTTGCGAAATCAACATTTTCGGATGTACAATGCATTGATACTCTCCATTGGTAGATAATTGTTGTGTATTTAATCCAATCAGTACTTTGTTTACAACAACCAAACCTTCATGATAAACTTGCACACAATCTGGCTTAATTGCCCATAAAAATTGATTCTCTATTCCTACTGCTCGGAAAGGAATTAAACGTAGTTTCGTCGCCCACCCAGAATCATTTTCTGGTATTTGAGGAATTTCTGTTTTGGAATAAATTTGTTCTGTTAACCAAGCTGGCAAACAATGTTCTAATGATGAAATATGCATAATCATAACGGGTGTTTTTGTTAACGGGTCATAAAGTTGGTTCCCACTATCAATTAGACCTGCCAGTTCTAGTTCCTCTCCAGCTAATTGAATTTTCACTTTCACGATTTGATCATAGTGTATCTTTGTGACCTCTACGCTTTCTATACGCTTTTTAGAAAAATAATAAATTACTGGAAAACCAAAAACAACAAACAACCAACTAATTGGATCACCGTAAGAAACTGATTTAGATTGAACTAACCCATTTACCATTTCGTTCGTTTGCAAAAAGTAATGCGTTCCAATTAATCCTCCACCAACCATAAAGGTTACAAAATAGAAAGTAAAAACAGTTTGTGCATAATTTCTAAATGTTGAAAACCCAAATGCTGTATACACAATAAGTAACGAGTACAATAGTTTCATAATTGGATGTGTCATCATAGAAGCAAAAGGCGTAAAGGCGAAAATAACAATAGTTGAACCTATAAATGCCCCTAACACAAGCCTCCATCTTTTGATTCTCTTTTTTAACACGGTGGCTGTTAATAAAAGTAAAAGAAAATCAATGCAGGCGTTTAACAACCAAACAATGTCGGCGTAAACAACCAAACAATTCACCTCTTTTTTTAAGTTGAGACTAGTATAATGCATATCCAATAGGAAAGTGTGTCAATTGGTGGAGGGTTTTTTTTTGTTATTTTGTGATTTCTAGACATAATCTGTCGGTAAAAGATAAAAGTGTATTTTTCATAGAATAATATAAATTCCTTACTTGTATACATAATAATTGAATTATATATATACAAAGTTTATCTTGCTATTTGCGGGCAGTAACACCCCTGCCTCAAAATTCAGCTACAAAAAAGTAGAGAAGTTAAGCGGGAGTCGGGCTAACAATCATTTTGGATGAACAACCCCTACTAATTAAAGTTTCACTTTATTTATCACAGCTTATAGCTTAAAAATAGGACTGGACTCTCCATATGCAAAATAATAAAAAAAGATCTGCTTAGCAGATCTTTTCCATTTAGACAACAAAAAAAAGGAGCATGAAAGCTCCTTTTTTTTTATCGTCTACGACGGTTACGTAAGAATGCTGGAATATCGATGTCATCTGAATCTGTATGACGATCATGCATAACCGGCTCTTCACGTTTCATTTCACGCTTAACTTCACGTTGTTTTGAAGGTTGAGCTACTGGTTGTTGTTGCTGTTGCGTGTGATTCGCAGTCGGACGGATAATTGGTTTTGGTGGCTGTGTCGAAGCACTATCATCAAAACCAGTTGCAATTACAGTGACAACGATATCATCTTTTAATCCTTCATTAATAACAGAACCGAAGATCATATTTACTTCTGGATCCGAAGCTGAAGCTACAATGTCTGCTGCTTCTTGTACTTCATATAAACTTAAGTTTGCGCCGCCCGTAATGTTCATAATAACACCTTGAGCTCCATCAATAGATGTTTCTAGTAATGGACTAGAAATCGCTTTTTTCGCAGCTTCAGCTGCACGATTTTCACCATTACCAGAACCGATACCCATTAAAGCAGAACCTCTATTAGACATAATTGTTTTTACGTCTGCAAAGTCTAAGTTGATTAGACCTGGTGTAGCAATTAAATCAGAAATACCTTGAACACCTTGACGTAATACGTTATCAGCTTCACGGAACGCTTCTAACATTGGCGTATTTTTATCAACAATCTCTAATAAGCGATCATTTGGAATTACAATAAGTGTATCTACATTTTCTTTAAATGAAGCAATACCAGATGCAGCTTGAGTTGCACGTTTACGTCCTTCAAATGTAAATGGACGTGTTACAACACCAACTGTTAACGCACCTAGTTCTTTTGCAACTTGAGCAACAACTGGAGCTGCACCAGTTCCAGTTCCGCCACCCATACCAGCAGTTACGAAGACCATATCCGCGCCACGAAGTGCTTCTTGAATCTGTTCTTTACTTTCTTCTGCAGCTTTTTTCCCTACTTCAGGGTTTGCGCCTGCACCAAGTCCACGCGTTAATTTTCCACCAATTTGCATTTTCGTTTCAGCTTTTGATAGATTTAATGCTTGTGCATCAGTATTCACAGCGATAAAGTCTACACCTTGTACACCATGTTCAATCATACGGTTTACAGCATTGTTTCCGCCACCGCCGACACCGATAACTTTTATATTTGCTAATTGATCTTGAGTAGTATCAAACTCTAACATGTCGAAATCCCCCTAGAACCTCATTTTTCGTGTCCAATTTTAATCCCATAAATAACGGAATACACGTTTTACTTTTGACATCATACGGTCATCATTTTGATTAGTATTGTTTTGATTACGAGTTTTTTGCTTCGCAGGTTGCTGTTGTACCGGCATTGGTGCTGGTACTGGTTCAAAATGTTCTTGCTTTTCCTGCACATTTTTCCCACGTAATTTAGCTTTTTGATAAGAATGTTTAATTAATCCAACTCCACTTGTATATTGAGGCTCACGAACACCAATATAATCAGGAGTTGCTATACGAACATTTTCATGTAAAATATCGTATGCAAGATCAAGAACACCTGGCATAGAAGCTATCCCACCAGTTAGTACATATCCAGAAGCAGCTTGCTTTACTCCTAACTTATGCACTTCATCTTGAACAAACATTAAAATTTCCTCTACACGAGCCTCTATTATATCCGATAATTCCAACTGAGAATATTGTTCTGTTTGATCGCTTCCCATAATAGGAACCGTAAACATCTCTTCTTCAGATGCTGTATCATAAAAAGCATGTCCATATTTCAGCTTAATTTGATCTGCATTTTCTGTTGAAGTTTTCAGCCCAATCGCTATATCCTTCGTTATATGATCTCCACCTAATGGCAATACGCTCGTTGCTTGCAACTCTCCATCTTTAAAAATAGATAAGGTTGTAGATCCTCCACCCATATCAACAAGGGCTACCCCTCTATTTCTTTCATCCGAAGATAACGCAACTGTCGCTGCCGCTAAAGGTTGCAGACAAATATCAACAATTTCAAGACCTGCTTTTTCTACACAACGAAGTAGGTTATGTAGTAAAGTTCTCGAGCCTGTAATAAGTGTACCTTCCATTTCTAATCTTACACCGATCATCCCGCGTGGATCGTTAATCTCGTCAAGACCGTCTACAATGAACTGTCGAGGTACCACATCAATAAATTCACGTTCAGGAGCAATTGACACAACTTGCGCTGCATCTAGAACGCGTAAGACATCTTCATTCCCGATTTCACGATCTTCATTTGAAACAGCGACTACTCCGTGACACGGGAGCAACTGTACCTGGTTTGCATTGACACCTACTACAACTTGCTCAATGTGGATACCCACCATGCGCTCAGCTTGTTCAATTGCTTTTTTAATTGATCGAACAGTTTCATCTATATCAACTATCGATCCCTTCTTCAAACCATTTGATTTTACGTTTCCAACACCAATAATGTTTAAGCTATCATTAACCATTTCACCAATGATGACTTTAACATTGGATGTACCGATGTCAAGACTAACATATATTTCATTGCTGTTCATTCTTTGGCACCTCCTTCTTTATTTATACCATACAACTCAATATATGGAACAACAATCGCAACTTTACTATTTATAAGAAAAATATTCAACGTCTTTATACGTTTCCCTTTTTTAACCCTATATTTTTCTTATTTTTATTTAACATTCATTTAAGAATATCGCAGTAACCTGTGAATAACTGCTTTATCTTGAAATAATTATATTTCAAGTGTAAAGATTACCGCCAAGTATAAGTCTACACTAAGATGTACTTGTAGAAAAGTGAAACTTGTACCAATCCTAGTATGAATCTAAGAAAATTTACATTTTTTTCATCAAATTAAGCATTCTTGCAAATTAGCATCCATATAAAAGAACATTTGTTTCATTTCATACGTACGCAGTAAAAACTATCATTCTATTCTTTCTTTTCTTCAGCACCTAGTTCCTTCGTATATGCACCCACTTCTAAGTCAATTAAAACCTTCTTACCAGGTTCAATTGTTTTTAAAATAAGTGGATAAGCTTCCATTCGCTTTGCGAAATTTTGAATAGTGGTGCTCACTTCATATCCTTCATTCATATATAAAGTATGATGATCTTCATTTGCGTTCGTTGGTGTATAT
>NZ_JBHWYR010000054.1:0-32694 GCF_042728695.1 Bacillus sp. NPDC060175 | reverse complement strand
ATATAACAACGGTAAATTTCTATAGGGAAATGGATATCGAAATAAAAAAAATTCAAGAATTAAGAAAAAGTAAGAGTATAGAGGGAATAAAGTCTTTATTAGAAGAGAAAGAACAAGAAGTGTTAGAAGAAATTGAATATAAAAAACTTCTTTTAAAAAAGCTTCAAATAGTAAAAGAAGATTGTGAAAAAATTAAACAATTCTTAGGAGAATACACAGTAAAAGAAATGAAATCTTTAGAAATAAAAGGAGAAATAGAGCATTTTACTGCTTATGATGAATATGAATCTTTGAAAAAGAACACGGATAGCCTAAAAAAAGCAGTTACTCTAACCTCTTTACGAAGAGTCGTAAGTTTTAATGAAGAAGGTATTATAGAAGATAAGTTTATTATTGTAAGGAAAATAGAGGACTTTGATAAAGAAGTAGAGGGTGAAATTATATCTTACCCAAAATGCATCTATACAATTATTGAAGATGGAAGGTGGGCAACTGGTGGGAAAAGTATTGATCATAATGTGGAAGCTAATTTAAGAAAAGTAGCAATAGAACAGGAGTATGAACTTTTGGGGCTAGTTTACATAAATTTATTACTTACCACGTATGAAGGAGGACTTGAACGTATATTTTTAGAAATTTATGCACCTGTAAAATAATGTATGCATGTATTGACCTGTGAGTAACCCCTAGGTTTAAGCTGAAGGCATTCGTAAATATAAATACTTTCATGTTTACGAAATACTTAGTTTGAAATGGGGATTGGGATTATGCATGAATAGAGAAAAGAAATTAAAAAAACCAGTAGCAACTTTTATTCTACTAACCAATATCATTTTTTGGCCACTTTTTGTTCTTGTAGGTGCTATAAGTATGTTGGAATTTCCTGCATGGGTTTTTGACATAATGTTTTGTATATCATCTTGGTCTTCAACTTTTGCTTTTGCAGTGCTATTTAAAAAAATCTATCCCGGGCAGAGTGTCATGCAATTTATAAAAGATAAATTTAAGAGCAAACTTAAATTATCTGTGATTCTTACTGTGAGTATGATCCAAACATTCATATTTTTGATGATTTTGTTTCTCGTATCTAAAAGTAGTGAAGTAGACTCAATTTTTACTGTATCTTCATGGGGAATGCTAATCTATTTCTTTGTTAAAAACTTTCTTGCAGGGCCATTGGGAGAAGAACTAGGATGGAGAGGCTTTGTACAAATTGAGCTTCAAAAGAAGTATTCACCATTAAAAGCTTCAATAATCATTGGGTTTTGGTGGGGGATGTGGCATCTACCTATATGGTTTACTACAGGGTTTGTCGGCATTGACTTAATCAAATATATTCTATTCTTTATGATTTCCATCATATCTATTAAGATCGTCATGACTGCATTTTACAACTTAAATCAGAATTTAATTATCCCAATCATCATCCATCAATTTTTTAATTTCTTTATTGGTATTATAAACGGAAACTTAATCGATCTAATCATGTATAACGCGATGCTTTATTTAGTAGTAGCAGTTTTAATGATCGTTTTAAATCCAAAGAGAGTATTGTATGGAAGGGAAGATACAAACATTATTAATGGAAAGTTTCATAGAGTATAGTGATTAAAGGAAAGGGGAAATAGAAAATGTTGAAATTACAAGGAAAATACAATGAAGCGAAAGTGTTTACTACTAACGTAGAAGAAACTGCAGCAGGTCAAATTATTGATCTTTGTAATCAAGAGTTCGTAAAGGATAGCAAGATTCGTATTATGCCAGATACACATGCGGGGGCAGGGTGTACGATTGGGACAACGATGACGATTCAAGATAAAATCGTTCCTAATTTAGTCGGGGTTAACTAATCGGCTCAGACTTTAAACTACTCACTCAATTGACTGGGAACCCTAACGATAAAGTGAAACTTTAATCAGTGGGGGGGCATTCCCCACTGATTATTAGTTGAACCAATCGGGCTTGTACGGGCAGCCCGACCCCCACCTAACTTCTTTGTTTTTTCTGAATTTTGAGGTCGGGGTCCTACTGCCCGTAAATAGCGGGATAAAAGGCGAGGGCAATCAGCAGCCAGTGGTTATGGTGACATAATCGAATGGTTCAGAGACTTGTATCAGGTTAGCAGACTAAGATACAGAATTATTCCTCATCCATTTTGGCTTGAAGAGGAATAATTAATACGGTGAGCCTACGGTAGAGACTGCATATCTCGATGACTGTAGAGAAGGTATAGTCCCCTCTTTCAGGAAACTGGGAGGTAAGTACGATATTGGTTGTGGCATGGAAGTTGTTATGATTAATAAGAAGAAAGAGGAAATCAACTTCGACCACTTAGACGAAACAATTCGTAAATTTGTCCCAAGTGGTTTTCGTATTCGAGATAAGGAACATAGATTTTCAAAAATGATTGATTTTGATAGTGTAAGAGCTCCATTTACATTACAACGTGCTCAAAAGAGTATTGGTACGCTTGGTGGTGGAAATCATTTTGTCGAACTGAATGAGGACGATAAAGGGAATGTATTCATTGTCATTCATAGTGGTTCTCGTAATTTAGGTAAACAAATAGCAGAGTATTATCAAAACCTTGCTTATGAGCAACTTATAAACGTTAAATCTATTAAAGAGGAAATTATTGAGCGTTTAACAAGAGAAGGTAGACAACAAGAAATACATGAAGCTATACGCGGGATTAAGAAACCGACGATTCGCAAAGAGTTAGCTTATTTAGAAGGTCAAGGTTTTAAAGATTACATGAATGATATGAAAATCGCTCAAAAATATGCGGAGTTAAATCGTAAAGCTATGATGGATGAAATCGTTACTAGAATGGATTGGACAGTAACGGATCAATTCACTACAATTCATAACTATATCGATATGGAAAACATGATTTTACGAAAAGGGGCTATTTCAGCTCAGAAAGATGAACGAGTAGTCATTCCAATTAATATGAGAGACGGTTCAATTATTGCATTTGGTAAAGGAAATCCAGATTGGAACTTTTCTGGGCCGCATGGAGCGGGGCGCATTATGAGTCGTAAGAAGGCTAAAGAAGTACTTAACTTAGAGGATTTTCAAAATACAATGACAGCAGTTTGGACTACATCTGTTGCAGAAAGTACTTTAGATGAAGCTCCAATGGTATATAAGCCAATGAATGAAATTGTTGAGAATACAAAAGAAACAATTGATATCAAACATATTATTAAGCCGATTTATAATTTTAAAGCGAACTAAAAGGTGAGTAACGTTTATTGTAATGAGATATAGTGCTGGAAAGTATTAAGTATATTGCTATTGGAAGTAGCGGGATTGTGAAGAATAATTTAAATGTTTATATAGGGGCAGTTGCACATCGCCATCAACCTAACAAAACAGGTTGCCCCAAAAACGAAATTCCTAAGCTTAAATACAGAATTTCCCATTATCTTCACGGAGAGATCCCTGTGGCTTTGAAATAAAGTTTAACCGTTTTAAAGTTATCAAGACCTAAATTGTAAAAAGTGTGTCTTTAAAACAAAGTTTAATAATTTATAAAAAAGTCTGATCGTTTAAAATAAAGATTGATAATATGTAAAAAAGTTTGATCAAAATCCTGTGTTGATGTGCAGGATTTTTTCTTATTCAGCAATCGGGCCATTTAGTTGAAGATCTCATCAGATAAGTAATAATATTTAAAGGAATAATTCATTCTGATAAAGAATATTAAAAAACGTGATGATAAGGAGGCGATTGTATGGCAAATCATGTAGAAAATCTATATAACTATCATGTATGGGCAAATCAACGGATTATTGATCATCTTAAGACACTTTCTCCTGAGAAATATCAAAAGGAAATGAAAAGTGTCTTTTCTTCTGTTTCAAAGGTTTTATCTCATCTCTATTTGGTGGAATATGGATGGCTTAATACCCTCGAGGGTCAGAGTATGAATGAAGCAATGCAATCTTCATTTCAAATTCAAGAAAAGATTGAGAAACTGCCCATTGAAGACTTAGAAATGGAATTTCACACTTTAACATCTCGGTTTAAAACCTTTTTGAACAGACAGGAAGATATGGAAAAGAGAATAATGTTGGATAATCCATGGGCAGGATTAAGAGAAACAAGTATATCTGAAATGGTCTTACACGTTGTGAATCATGGAACCTATCATAGAGGGAATATTTCAGCTATGTTACATCAGTTGGGTGATTCTTCAGTTATGACTGATTATGCTTTTTATTGGTATTCTTGAAATGTTATTCATTATAAATAGGCAAGAGAAGAGTAATCCATTTTTTCACCAAAATACTTGGGGGTATTTCAAAATCTCAAGTTGATGTGCATGTGATGGTGCCTCATGCTCACCAAGCTAGTTAGTGTATGTTAAGTAAACCTTATGGATTTGTATATCTCATCCATCCACTTTCAGATTGTTTCGCTTTATACTTCCCATAAGATAGAAGCTTCATTGCCGAGCGATTGGCCGCATGAAAAACCAAGTTCAGCTTCCATTCTTCTTCCATTTCACTGGGATAGGTGGTGGATTCATAAACATAATAACCCGCCATGATACAGGGGACTACTTGCTCCGGTTCAAATCCATAAGCAGTTGCATCATCCACAACCAAATCAATGATGCATCGGTTTCCATCTTTAACTTTTTTCTGGAGTAATTTTTTTACCGATCCTGGTACTAATTCTAATATTTTATCCTTCATGTCAGTCACCTCATCTTTTATCATGTCCAGATAGCCTGGGGATATGTGTCAAACAGAATGAAATTCCAACCGTAATTGCACAGGTTTAACAAGATCTTAAGGACTATATCACCCTAAAAGGGAAAATGGCTTTAAATCCAAGAAATCTGGTGAGACAGGGAGAAACGTATTCGTTCATTTTGCAGTCGACTGGAACGAAACAATTTAAATATAGGAAAACGTGTCGTGTCTAAAGTGGACAACCTATGTTTCTATGATTCTCCATATTGGCAGGATAATAATGTTGTAAGCATCTGTAGATGCAGGATTAGGATTTACTATAGACGCAAAAGTAACTGTCAATGGATCCACAATATAAAATACACAAAAGCAAAGGCAAAACTAAAAGGCATGAGCCCGGTACAATACCGGACCCATGCCCAAGAAGCTGCCTAATGAAATAACGTGTCTAACTTTTAGATGTCACTTTGTGGCCATAAAACAAAGTTTGATAAAAGGATGATTTAATTGAATATAGAAAAAGCGTGTTTTGAACAATCTTTTTTCGAACCACGCTTTTTTTTATTTGCTCTTTTATCAAAGTTTATTAAGTTAATTTAATCAAACTTTATTTCAAGGCTACACTTAGTTCTAAGTTTAAATTAAAAAGAAAAGAGGAGGTTTCTCCTTTTCTTTTTTGTTGGGTGAATTTTATTTTACGTCGATTATATTTGAAAACTGTAGTTTCATCTTGTTATAAAAAGAATCCGTGCATATCACAGCACTATTTAGCAGATCAATATCAACAATAGTCATATAGCTAGTGAGTAAATAACCGTCTTCATGATAAAAGCTTTTGATGTTATTACAAAATGTGAAATTATTCACTAATCGAGACATAGAAAACATTAATGCCTTACCGTAAAAAAAGACACCCTAAGGTGCCTTCCTCCGACTTGAACCAACTTAATTTTAATAATATGTATTGGACTCCCATCCAAATAATATTTTACCATGTTAAGTTATTTTATTCAGGATGGGAATTCAGTGCAACAAAAAGTAATGAATAAAAGAGAAAATCCCTGCGGGGACAGGGATTTTATAGGAGAGATATTATTGTCGTACGGTGTCGGAATTTGGCGTATTCGACGAATTAATATTATCACGAGTTTTCAAGTAATTGTGATGGTTGATGTGTCAAAAATGTGTACGACTTTCATATAAAAGCGTTATTTGAATAGGAAAAGGGAAAAGAATTAAGTTCACTCGTTCTTAAGATTTTTCCCTTTGAAATTTACTGTTTGTTCGTTGTTCTATATACGTCTGAAATTGGTAGATCTTCGCCACGTAAAGCTTGAGTACTGTCCTTTTTGTTTGAATCATGTGCCTCCTGAGATGTTTCTTGCATTTGCTCTTGAGCCTTACTAGGAGTATTCAGCGCATCCAATGACACATGATCAAGTTGTTGACTTAATAGATTTTTTTTATCCATGTTATATAGCTCCTTTTTGAACTTAGATATAAAAACGATGTATTTTTAAATAGTTACGTGGGTATTATGTATTTTTGAATGGAATTATATACACAAACTATATTGAGAAATTAACTAATTATAAAAATTACTTGTGATGACAAACTTAAAAAATATAAAAATCATTAGTTCTTAATAAAACCGCTATTTGGTAGCCAGCTTTAAAAGTAAAAAGAGCTCCGTCTACTGGTCGGAGGCTCTTTTATGGAAATCAGTGAGTTTCGTTCGGTAATTCAATATATGTATAGCTTATTTTAGTGTGACAAGCTAATAAGAATAAAAGAGCAGCTAGCAAAAGCTAACTGCTCGGCTCTCCAAGGGGGAACAAGGAGAAAATCTACTGTCATATACAGTATTGACAGGCTGTTTATTAAATAATCATTCAATTATGGCTGGTTCCAAAAAAGTGACATACCAACAAAATATAAAATTATTAAAGGGACAAGTGCTATGAAAATGATTAAAGAAATCTTTATCCATGAATTTTTCATCAGTAAACCTTCTTTAGTAAGAATATTAACATCTATCTAAAATTTGAACGAAATAGTTATTTGAAAATTAAAGAGCGCTTTTTAAGGCGCTCTATGATCAAGATTTATTGTGATCTTTTTAGGTTTGTGGAGTATTTGAACAATAATTTAGTTTAAGACAAAGATAATTTCTTATTAGTAATACCGACTTGCTTCAGTAGACATGGCAATTGCTTTTGTTTCATGAACTGTACCATATGGATGCTCTGGAGGTGCATATATAGAGTAAATTTTAAGTGGTTTATTCCCCGTATTGATTACATTATGCCATTTTCCAGCAGGTATCATAATTGCATAGTCATCATAGGCCATTTCTTGAAAATATAATTTATCTTTGTTATCACCCATTTGAACAAGTCCCTGTCCTTCTTCAATACGTATGAATTGATCAGTTGTAGGGTGTACTTCTAAACCTATGTCATCTCCAACATTAATACTCATTAAAGTTACTTGTAAGTTTTTTCCTGTCCATAAAGCGGTGCGGTAAGTATGGTTTTGTTTAGTGGCCTGGTTAATATTCAATACAAATGGTCTAGCTCCATAATCTGTTAATCTAATGTTTTCACAATAAGGATTCCGGTTGTGATTCCAGGTGTTATTGTTGTTACTGTAATAATAAGGATTCCAATCATAAATCCAATTATTGTTATTCCAGATGCTATCCATTGAGCTTTGACATTGATAGTAAAAACGTGGATTATGTTGCATATCCAAGCTCCTCTCATGATTTTATCATTTACCTTTTATCCTATGCTGTTGTCTATTTATAGGAATGCAGAATAAGAGGAAATGGGTAGTAATAAAAAATCATAAGCAAACTTTATTATTTTTTTCTATGGAATATGAAAATAAAAGGTTAATAAAGGATGTACTATTGGTGTAAAAAAGAAAACTTAATAAAATCATTATTTAAATAAAAGAAACCCCGATTGTCTGCGGGGCTCCTAAGGGTAATCGTCAAGTAATGACGTACTCGACTAATTAACGATATCATGAATTTTTTGGTAAAAATACTGGTAAATGTGTCCAAATGAATGAGGGCATCATTTGGAACAAAACCGCTATTTTAATTTCAAACAAAAGAACAGTCAGCAAAAGCTAACTGCCCCATTTTGGAGGAAAATCAATTGTTACAGATTGGCGTATTCAAAGTATGGACATAAATTGGGGATTTATTCAGACAAAACTAAAAAGAGCACCTTCAAGTAGTGCTCTCAGTAAGTTGGGCCCTCAGAGAGTAGTGTGGCACACATGATAATATGAGGTGCAAATACCTAATAAAAAATCCATTTGGCACAACAAAGCAGCTAGCAAAAGCTAACTGCTTAGCCCCAAGTAAGAGAGCGGAGCGCTTTATTAGGTCTAAGGCTGAAATAAGGGTTTTAGATGTTAAGACCTAGGACCTAATATATAGTATGGATCTCACTTCAGAAATTATGTATATAAATTGTATTCATACAAAAATGGTTAAAAAACAAAGTAGCTAGCTCAATTAACTAACTACTTGTTGTACAAAAGAAATTAGGCCCTACAAGTAATGATGTGTAACTTTAAGTTACGGTTATAGTGTAAACAAGATTGGAAAAGTTATTCGGAAGTGAACTTAATAAAAATTTCATTTTGTATGTATTTGAAACACGAAAAAACACTTAATAAAGTGCTCTCGTGACGAGTTCATTCACTTAAAAGAAAGGATACACCATATCATACGGGATTTTTCAAAACGTGCTTGGATAAATTAATTAGTATTTGTAAAAAAGCAGCTAGCAAAAGCTAACTGCTCGGCTGGTTCTCCAAGGGGGAATGGAGAAAGGCTAGGGACTTCATTAAATGAGTTCTGGCTATCGCCTACCTATATTATTGACGGAATATTTAGTTTTATTCAGAGGGGAAAATAAAAAGCTAGGATTTCTCTTAGCAATAAAAGGTATGTCGTACATAAATGAGATATTTGCAAATCAATTATTTGCACTTTTAGTATATAAAGTTTTTTGGTTAAAAGGAATGAATTCTAATAATCTTTACAAAGATTTAATATCAAATTTGAATTTTATAAGAAAGAGGGAAAAAGATGAAAAGTGAATTAATATGTCCAAATTGTAATGAAAAATTAGATATAGATACGAACGAGGATTTAATATTCCTTAACTGTTCGAATAAAAAGTGTAGTTATGAAAGTGTAATAGACATGGATTGTATTTCTGAATAAAAGCATTATTTTAATCGAAAAGGGGAATACGGGGATAAAATAAGGCCGCACCTTTTATCGGAACGGCCTTACGAATGCCTTGTGCTGGAGTTTGACACAAATGGCTTAAGATGTTTTCTCTAAGCAGTATGGACAAGGAATTTTACGATTATACGTAAAAACGGCAGGTAATTGACTAATTTACCCGCCATGTTTTTAAACGATACGGAGGAGAGAGCTCCGATTTGAAAGAGTGAAGCCGGTGGGAAGTCGGCTTGCAGGTAGTATGTGTAATATAAAAAAGATTATTCGAAAAGGGGAATAAGAGATGGATAAAACAAAAGTAATTGAATTGATAGCTAAAACAATAGTGGATGCTTCTGAACGAGGGAAAGATTATTCGTGGATGTATGATACCGATAATTATCATTTAGATCGGTTGTGTGAGGAATTAGATATTAGTCTTGAAGAAATTCAGGACATAGTTACAACGAGAAAAAGTATACATACCTATGAAGATTTAGTAACACATTGCAAAGAAATACTTTCAAGGGGATGGACGGAACAAGCGGTTTATAACTTTATGGATAATTACTCAGGATGGGCTCCAGACAGTATAACTTTTACAATTGACGAAGCGAATAAAAGAGCAGCTAGCAAAAGCTAACTGCTCATCTCCAAGGAAGTCTCGATTAGTACGGTTACACATAAGAGATTTCCGGCTGTTTAACAGCCTATCTACATTATTTACGGAATATTGAGTTTTATTCAGGGGAGGAAGAGGAAAATGAACAATTCTAGACTGTTCCAACTTGGTTTTGATCTGCAATATCAGAATCGTATGTGTTTGTTGCACTAACACCGCTAAAGGTATTGGCAACAAAAGCAACAGTTGATGATCCTGAACCATTATAAGCTTTTGTATTTTCCTTTGGAGAAACGTTATAAAAATCACCTAAATTGAAAGAACCGTTACTATTTTGTACAACCAGATTTCCAACAACAGATGGCATAGTTTTCACCTGCTTTCCTAGGAAGTATTTAAATTAGTATATGGTGTATGCGTCTAGAGGTTCATCTAGATCTGAAAACTTTGAAATGAAGTTTGTTAGAAAATATAACAAAATAATCCTTTTACGAAAAAAGGTCCTGTTGTCTCCAACAGAACCTTTCCTAAAATGGCAAAGAGTAACTCTTACCTTACTCTTCCGCTTCCGCTATATAATACACAAAACACGTATAGATGTGTAGAACAAGAAATTCCAATATAATTATTCGAATAAAGTGTTTAGAAGTATTCTGTCGGGGTTTAATATAAGGAATTAAATTACAAATGTTGATTTATCAATGGATTTTAATAATGTACTAGAAAATGATAGTTAATAAAGAGATATTACAATAATAAAATATGAAATATTGCATATTCAATTGAAATAGAAATTCACAAGTGGAAAGCGAGGAATAACAATGGGACTAGGAAACCGTGGGATGGCATTTGAAATGCTTATCAATCTAGCGAATGAAATGTATCAAAGAGGGGGAGTGGCGCTTATAAACAAGCGTCCAACTCCTGTAAAGGTGGCCGTGTATTAAATGGATTCTATGAAGCTAAAAGTACAGTAGATTATGACGGGGTGTATAAGGGACGAGCTATTGCATATGAAGCGAAGTCAACACAAAGTCTTACACGATTCGATTTAAGTAACATTGCGCAGCATCAACTGGATTACCTGGAGAAAGCAGAGAAGATGGGAGCGATTTGCTTCTTCCTTATAGAGTTTAGCAAGGATAAGTCAGTATTCGTAGTACCACTATCAGTCATCCAATCTTATGTAAGGATGTCACAACAGCCAAAGGGTAAGAAGTCGATACCAAGAGCAGACTTTGATATTTATGGATATCTAGTAGATGAGACAGAACGAGCGCCAGTTGACTACTTACAATACATTGATGAGACAGGATTAATTTCAGGAGTGCTAGATGGCATGATTCAATTTGATCAGGACCATAAGAGAGTAGTGAATAACATTTGAAACAGCGATAGAGAAGATGAGTAACAAGAAACGTAAATTATTAAAGGCTTAATGGATAACTGAACAATGACTAACAGTGTAGTGGGGGCTGTATTGTAGTCATCGTTCCCTTATTCAGTAGTTATATATTAAAATTTCACGTACCTTATGTAATGTTAAAAAGACAAATTCAGAAATAGGGGGATTTACCATGACAAACATTTATCGAAACTTAGGAGAAGAAATCGAATTAATGGAGATTGAATTAAAGGACCTTAAATTGGAGCATAAATATCTGATGAAAAACATGCATATGAACGCTCCTAAATTTAATGGAGTAACAGACTATAGCAAGGACCGTGTAACAGGTGGACAAATTCCATTAGCATTAGATGAAATAGCAGGTCGTCATGATCGCATTGTGGAGAAGTCAGAGAGATTAAAACAACGTATTGCTGATAAGAAAGTATTAATGGGAGAAGCACAGTTTGTGATGAGTAAGAAGAAGGGACTAGAACAACAGATTATTTATTTGCGAGATGTAATGGGATTCAATTTAAAACAGGTTGCTAGTGAGCTAGGTTATAGCTATGACCATATTAGAAGAGTGAGCAGCAAAATGAAAAGAAGCCACAATCATGCCACAACGATGACACATTGCTCTTGATATTTAGGTGATACACTATTATTACTGAGAGGTAGCGGAAACTACTTTCAAGGTCTTGATTTCGAGATGGATTGTTTTACAAATGTGGTGATGGTTCGTTCGATTGGATGAACTGTAGCGTTATAAAAATATAGGTCTAAACGAGCAGAGAGCCTCCGCTCTTTGTTTGAGCCAATACAGCTGAACCTTCCCCTCAGTCTTATGTGTTGGTTCAAGCAAGGCGTCGGAAGAAACATTTATGTCTTGATATTAATTCTTTATAATTCGATATTGGTCTGCGAGGGTGAAAATGACATTAAGTAGCCGAAGTATTGAGCCGACTCTACGGAGTATAAACGAGAAGATTCTTAGTCTTCTCCCAGTCACCGAACACAGGGTGTGTAGCCATACAAGTTGATGCGGTGGCTTGGAGAAGGTTGAGAGTAATCTTGACCTTGGAAGAGAAACTTTGCCATTTGTTTTCTCTCTTTTCTCCCATCCCCTTTAGAGCTGTCACCTTTCGGTGATGGCTTTTTGTTTTGTAGGATATACTTCTTTTCTGTCGAATAGATAGATATCAGGAGGTGGAGAATATGAAAATGAAAAAATTTATAATTAACATAGAAGCAGTCGATGGTAAACAACACGAATTTGAAGTTGAGTATAAAAAGACAGTAACTGTTACTGATATAGAGAATTCTATACAAGCTAGAGAAGCTAGATTCTTCAGGTTTGGAGATCGTATGATTAATTTGGACAATGTATTCTCTTTAGTGGTAAAAGAAAAGAAAGATTAAAAGAAAAAAGCATCTATAACGGGTGCTTTTTTCTTTGTTATATAGAAATTACACATTAAACCAGTGAACATTCTAATAAGACAAGCATATGATGAATGTGGGGACGAGTTATCATATGAGGTGAAACTTGGAGCGCCATACTTATTTGTTGAAGGGTACCTAATGACGGGTACTCTTTTTATTTCGCACCTTTTAATAAGGACAAGCATATATTGGAGTATGGGGTAGCCCCACTTCATATATTTGAGCACCTGCAATCGTAAGGTGCTCTTTATTTTGTACAAAATGGACATTTGGTTTAAATGAGTATATAAATAGGAAGAATCTAATTATTGGATTCACATTTTAATCCAAGAGGTACAAATTCGATGCGACGTGAAAAGGATTTGTTGAAACAATGGAAGGTTGATTTGCAAGCTGTTCAAGAAGAGAAGAGGCTGAAGAAGAAGGCTAAGAAAAAGAATAAGAAATATAGCATTTCTGGTAATACAGCTGACTTTATGAATGACAAGAATACTTATCGTAAAGAGAATGGGGTATGGAAGCAAAGAAATAAATGACATGAGGGTAAATAAATGGATTAAACCAATAGAAATTCTCGTAGGCGCTGCCGTGATCTTGGTGGCGTCTTGTTTGTTGTTAAGGGATGATAAGGGGTGAAATAGACTTGCAATTTGAAGATTAAATACGAATATTATTATTCTATAATGCAAAACATAGACTAATAAACAAGCTGTTTTTAACTTTTAATCATAGAATATGAGGAATTCTATTGTTAAGAGGAGGTAATCATATTTATGGGATGTAATTGTAATTTCAGACATTGCAGAGATTGTAATAGATTTTGGGATGATTTAATGTTTTGCAGACGCAGACATAGAGATTGTGATGATCGTCGTTGTAGACGTGACCGCGACTGTGATTGTGATGAATGTCGTCGTAGACGTAATCATGATCGTGACTGTGATTGTGATAAGCGTAAGGATTGGTAAATTCCTATTGGAGAGGGCTTTGAAGAAAAGCGCTCTTTTTTTGTACATGGATTTTCTGGTCTTATTTGTTGAGGAAGGATAAGGTCTAACAAAACAAACGAACACAACGAACGGAAATAATGTCCTGTTTAGGTCTACCCTATACGGACGTAAAAGAGTGAACGGATTTATCATACTTCTGTCACTTTTGGAGTTGTTTTGCGCTTGTTTTAAGCAATATTTTGCATTATAAGTAAATATTAAAACGCTATCATCATATAAAACGATAGCGTTTTTTATTTACTTGATTCCGATTACTAAACTATCTCGTGCGGCTTCAACAACTTCTGTTGTTATTGTTTCAAGCTTATTAATTTCGAGTATTCTTTCAATTTGGGTGAACAGTCTCTGTAGGAGCCTAAAGTTCCCTCCAGTAATCTTTATTATGCTGGTTATTGCCTCATAATCGGAAAAGTCCTCAAGCTTTATAGAAAGTCCTAACTCTCCCTATTTATATTCCAAAATATGATGGGTTTCATCTTTACTAAGTTTATCAAATTCATGGGCAAATCCAATTCTAGAGTAGAGTTGAGTTGAGGGTATCGAGCTAATCGCTTTTCAATGCCAGGCATTCCAATTAATATCATCGCTATATCATTTCAATCGTAGATATCCCTAAGTTGTTCTAAATTTTGTACTTTTAGGCGATCTATTTCATCAACAATAATCAAAATGTAGCTTTTGAATAAAGTTTGATTAAATTAACTTAATAAACCTTGATAAAAGAACAAATAGAAAAAGCGTGCTTTGAAAAAAAGATTGATCAAAACACGCCTTTTCTATATTCAATTGAATCATCCTTTTATAAAAAAGTTTGATTATATCTCAAAAATTTCTTCAATCCTCTTCATTATTTCAAAGGATCCTGAACTTTTATTTGAAAGTATTGCTATCTTGATTCCTGACCTAGGATAAAAAGCAGAATGGAAGCTTACGCCAGGGTCATATCCCATCTTTAACATGGATTTGTGAATTCAAAAGTATTTCTGTACATTTTTTACTCAAAAGCTGATGATTAAACAATGCTTACCAAAATTTGATCATATCTGATGGTGTGATAAAAGCACCCCCATCAGCTCCACCTTTTATCGGAATAGAGTAGATATTTGTTCTCCATGTTCCATCTTTATTATCTATGTACCCATAGGCAGTGTTTTTAGGGAGTTGATCTAAAGGAAAATATCCTGAATCATTCATTCCACATTGTTGGAAGAGATTTGATTCAATATAGTTGGTAAAAGAAAGTCCTGATTGTTGTTCTACGATTAAACCTAAAACAATGAATCCGGCATTATTGTAGTGGAATTTGTCTTCAGGTTGGAACATCATATTCTCCTTTTGAAATAAAGGAAGAAAATCTTTTACGTCATTCAAAAGATACATAGGTGTTTGTTTCCAAAGGTCTTCAAAGTTATCCATTACTTGTTCATCAAAATAGTCCGGTATTCCAGAAGTGTGAGTCAAAAGGTGATGAATTGTTATGTCTTTGTTAAAATGCGGAAATTTTATATTCAAACAATCTTCAAGACGAGTGTCAAATGATAGTAAACCTTTTTCAACGAGTTGGCAAATAGCAATAGCTGTAAATAACTTACAGCCAGATGCAATTCCAAAACGTGTATCAACAGTATTTAATTTTTTATCAGCCCTGTTCGCATAACCAAATGCTGATTCAAATAAGATTTCATCGTTATCCTTGATGTAAATAGCTCCAGAAAATTGTTCATCTATTATGTTATGAATTGCTTTAGTAAGGTTTAAAACTCGATTGCTCAAAATAATCCCCCTTCATTCTATTAAATTAATGTTATTCGTTTTGTCTTTTCTCCTGCATTAATAGATAGTAATATATTATTCCCCATTTCAATACGAGTTTCCTTTTGCTCATTAATACCAGGAGAGAATAAAGTCCAGCTTTTCAGGACAGGATTTTGATTAAACTTTTTTACAAACGATTTAACTTCATTCAAAACATCGCATCTTTTTTATAAACATCGCGACTTTATTTCAGATCTACAAATAAGACTATTTCTTAGCTTACCTCACTACTAGGGGCAAATTTGATTTTTTAAAACAGTATAGCTACCATAGTATTCAATCCTCAATATGTGATTTGTTTAGCTTAACTTATACTAAATGATTTAAAAATAAAAAGTTGACATAGTCCACTAACTAATTTATTATTTGTTGACATAGTCCACAAATAATAGAGGAATATTATGAACCTTAACGAAAATATTGTTAGTGATATAAGGCGATTTTATCGGTTTACTACGAATATACTTGGTTTGTTAGATAAGCATGTATTTAATGGTGAATATTCTCTTACGGAGTCACGGGTAATTTTAGAGATTGGTTTCATGGGAGAGTGTATCGCAAACGATTTAGTCGAAAAACTTGATATTGATCGCAGCTATATGAGTAGAATAATTGCTAAGCTTATTAAAGGTCGTCTACTAATTAAGGAAAGTTCGACGATTGATAATAGAACGAGTCTGATTCGATTGACACCAAAAGGGACTGCTTTTTTTAATCATTTAAATGAAAAATCTAATGAACAAATAGTGAAATTACTACAAGGTCTTTCAGAAAAAGAAATAAAAGAAATACATGCTTCTATGTTGTTGATTGAGAAGAAATTAAATAGGTCTAAGGAGAATATGAATGATACGATTTGATAATGATTATGCAGAAGGTGCTCATGAGCGAATTCTGAAACGATTAGTTGAAACCAATGAAGAGCAGACACCTGGATATGGTAGGGATGAACATTGTGAAAAAGCGAGAGTTTATATTAGAGAAGCTTGTGATGCAAAGAATGCAGATATACATTTTCTAGTTGGAGGAACACAAACAAATACAACAGTTATTGCCTCCATATTACGTCCGCATCAAGGGGTAATTTCTGCAATTACTGGTCATATTGCAGTACATGAAACCGGAGCAATTGAAGCTACTGGTCATAAAGTGCTTACTTTGCCAAGTGATGATGGGAAAATTCGTGCAGAACAGGTAAAAGAATTATATGATGCTCATTGGAATGATGCGACTCATGAGTTTATGGTACAGCCGGGCTTAGTATATATTTCTAATCCAACAGAGAATGGAACAACTTACAGTAGATCCGAATTAGAAGAATTAAGCAAAGCTTGTCGGGAATGTGGTTTGCCATTGTTCATGGATGGAGCTAGATTAGGATATGGTCTGGCTTCAAAAGGCAGCGATGTATCCTTAGCAGATATCGCATCACTTTGTGATGTTTTCTATATTGGGGGAACGAAAATAGGAGCATTGTTTGGTGAAGCAGTAGTCATCATAAATGATGATATAAAAAATGATTTTCGATATATAATCAAGCAAAATGGAGGACTATTGGCTAAAGGGAGATTATTGGGAATACAGTTTGAAACCTTGTTTGAAGACGGCTTATACTATGAAATTTCCGGGCATGCTGTGGAAATGGCGATGATGATTCGACAGGCATTTGTTGAAAAAGGCTTTTCATTAAGGTACGATTCCAAAACAAATCAACAGTTTCCTATTTTGCATAAAGATGTAATAACGAAATTGAGCAAAAAATATTCCTTTGCCATTTGGAAAAAAGTCGATGAAACTCACAGTGTTGTTAGATTTTGTACCAGCTGGGCTACAAAAAAGGAAAATGTAGAAATGCTGATAGAAGATATTAAGAAATTAGAATCGCACTTTTGTGAATTGATGTATTGACTTGAATCAATAGTTTATTAGCTAAACGAAGATGCAAAATGTCAACGAAGGAATTATATGTAGAGAATAGTTATATTAAAGAATGTGAAGCACATTTTGGGCGATTTTGTTCTGTGTTTTATTTGTTAAAACTTTAATTTAATTATAAACCATTATTCCACAAACGGGCGCTTTAATGGAACAACGAAAAAAGCCTAATTTCTCAATTTTAATGAGAAATTGGGCTTTTTATATTTACTCATAGTGCAAAATAGCGCTTAAAATAGGTGCAAAATAACTCCTAAAGTGTAACTTTAGGAGTTATTTTGCATAGATTTTTAATGATAAATTGCATATAAAAAAGAGAAGTCTATAATTTTATAGACTTCTCTTTCTACTAGTTTACTCATTTTCTCCAATTACTAAAGAATCTCTTGCTACATCAATGACTTCTGTAGTGATTTTGTCTAAATGATTAATTTTCATTATTCTTTCAATTTGAGAGAATAATCGTTCAAGTAATCGAAAGTTTCCTCGACCCATCTTTATAATAATATTCACTGCTTCATAATCTTCAAAATCCTCATATTTTAGTTTATTCCCTAATTGCTCCCACTTATATGTTAAGATATGTTTCATTTCTGTTGGAGTTAATTTTTTAAATTCATGAATAAAACCTACTCTTGAGTATAGCTGAGGATAACGTGATAATCTTTTTTCAATTCCTGGCATACCAATAAACACCATACCTACGTTGTGCTGGTCATAGATATCTCTGAGAATTTCAAGTGTCGGAAACTTCTTGACTGGGTTTAAATAAATATCGTATGTATAATTACCAATAAATAAGTTGTAGGTATTGGCTTCTTTAAACAAACTTATTTGTTTAAAGATCATGTTCTAATGAAGTGTAGTGGCTCTTTTACCTTCAGGTATAATCTTATATGTATCACAAAAACTACGTTTATTTTTCACAAATTTCACACAAATTATTGGTATTCTCTTCTATAGTGATAACTAATAGCTTCGAGAGAAGGGAACTGTATATGAAAAAAATTTGTTCTTTTCTTCTGTTATTTTTAGTTTTTTGTTTTCCATGAGTAAGTATTCATGCGGAGTCTACATTACAATCAAAAATTGACGCGGCTTCCCCATATGAAACAATTACATTAGAAAATAGAGCTTATAATGAAACAATCAAAATATCGAAACCAATTACAATACAAGGAGATAAAAATACTAAAATAATCTCTTGTGGTAAAGATCCTGTCATTACAATAAATAAGGAAAACATTATCCTTAAAGATTTGAAAATAGAACAATGTAATGATAATACAGATCAGCCAGCGATATTTGTATCGGGAGATAAGCACTACATCAATGGATTGGAAATTCACGCATCATACATGGGGATTAAGCTAGAAGATGCTAGTAATATAAAAATTGAGAACAGTATAATTGTTGGACAAAAACGGGCTAATGGAATTGATTTATGGCAATCCAATCGTAATCTTATAGAGAATATCAAAATCCAAAATGTCCGTGATGGTATTTATTTAGAACAAAGCAACAATAATACAATAAAGGAAAATACAGTCGGGCAGTCTCGTTATGGCATTCATCTTATGTATTCTGATAGAACGGTTGTTGAAAAAAATATATCAAAAGAAAATACAACAGGTGCTATGATTATGGGAACAAAGGAAACATCTGTAGTAGGAAATCACTTTATTGACAATAAAAGTAATGTTCATGCACAAGGCATATTACTATATGATGCGATAAAAACAAACATTTCGAAAAATGAAATTGCTAATAATAGGGTAGGGATTTATGTAGAAAAGGCAAAGCATAATACTATTATGAGTAATTCAATTTCTAATAATTTTATCGGATTACAATTTAAAGATGCCCGTGAGAATGAATTTACTCAAAATGTAATGATAGGGAATGTTAATGAATCGCAAGCTGCACAAAGCAGGCAAAATAATATCTATAAAAATTATTGGGATGCTTCTTTAAAAGTAGATACAGACGGTTCAGGTATTAGTAATATTCCATACAAAGCAGATGCCTATTTTCTTTTGTTAACACAAGATACTCCGGAATATCAGTTGTTCTTTCAATCACCAGGGATGCGTATTTTACAAAGTTTTATAAAAATTCCAGATCAATCTTTATTGCTAGACAAAGAGCCTAGTATGAGGCCTAAAATTGTTCTGCAAAAAGGGGGGGGAATTAGATTTCAGTCTAACATTTTGGTTGTAAGTGTAAGCATATTACTAATGGGAAGTATATTGTTCATTTTAGGGAGGAAAAATTGATGAGAGTTAAGTATATATTATTTGCTATTTGTTTATGTATGGTATTTGCCGTAGTAGGATGTGGTAAGAAAGAAACAAAACCGGTTGCTATTAACGAAAAAAATGATAAGTGTGATGTTTGTAATATGGCAGTAATGGATAATCAATTTGCAACTGAGGTTATTTTAGAAAATGGAAAAGCTTTAAAATTTGATGATATTGGTTGTATGTATAAATGGATGGATGAACATAAAAATGAAAAAAAACAAGAGAAATTTGTAAGAGATTATAATACAAAAGATTGGGTTGCAGTGGATAAAGCTACATATGTATATGACAAATCAATTAAAACGCCAATGGCTTATAATGTAATTTCTTTTAAAGAAAAGAAAGATGCGGACAGCTTTGTAGAAAAACATACTGGGGAAATCCTTTCTTCTAAAGAACTAGCAGAACATAAATGGGAAATGAATAAAGAAATGATGGGAAAAGAAAAGAAAGACCATAGTAGTGGACATTCTCATTAATAAGAGAGTATTGCTATGAACAAAATAGTTAGAAAAAGACAACCAAAGTTGGTTGTCTTTTTCGGTAGAGAGGTGAATAGGTATGTGGAATATATTATATTCGGAATGGCGTAGTGCAGTAAGGGGTAAATTTGCATACATGTTTTTGTTTCTTTGGATAACTATATTTTCTCTAATATTTGTTATGGAAAGAAGTACCCCGCCTTTAGCTGGTTATACAAATGTAACAGGGACAATGGTAAACCTTATTTTATATATTGTGCCATTACTTATGTTAATTATAGGAGCATTCTCTATCGCAGGTGAGGTAGAAAATGGAAAATGGAGACTTTTATGCACGTATCCTTTAAAAAGTACCGCATATGTAATAGGTAAAACAATAGGTCAATTTATAGCGCAAACAGCTATTTTTTCAATGAGTTTTGGAGTAAGTATAATAATTGGATTAGTAAGCGGTAGTAATTTTGATATGTTTTGGGTGGTAGCAACGTATATCTTCTCTGTTTTATTAATTTTTTTATTTTTATTACTGGGAATAACAATCGGTTCTTTTTCTATAACGAGGTGGCAAGCTTTAGCGATAAGTATTGTAGTTTGGTTCTTTCTTATTATGATGTGGCCAACAGCTTTAATTAGTGTTCTTAATTTTGTTCCATATTCAATGATTGCACCATTAATAAAAATGTTATTGTTTTGCAACCCAGCGGAATTTCTTCGAATTATATTTGTAATTCAATTAGGTGGTGGAGCAATATTTGGGCAAGTATATGATCAATTGGTAATGATTTTTCAAAGTAAAGCTGTTATTTGGATTCTATTAATATACTGCATTATCTATACAATCGTGTTCTTGTTTGTGGCGGGGTGGCAAATGGAGAGGAGAAGAAAAAAATGACAGTATTAAATCTCAACGAAGTATGTAAAAGATATAAAAAGAAATTAGCATTATCTCCAATCTCATTTCAAAGTAAAGAAGGAGAGTGTATCGTATTATGCGGTGGGAATGGAGCTGGGAAAAGTACGCTCCTTGATATAATTGCTGGAATTACAACACCTACAACTGGTACCGTTCAATTAGGTAATATAGAATTACAGAAAGATAGAAAACAGTATGTGAGTGAAATAGGTTATATGCCAGATGATTTTCATGCACAGCAAGATATGACAGTTCAAGAATTCTTATTGTTTTATGCTGCTTTTCGTAATATAGGAAAAGAAAAAGTACAAGCTGTTATTCAAACAATAGGATTAAATGAAAAACAAAATGAACGCTTATATAGATTATCTAAAGGAATGAGACAGAGGCTTTTATTTGGACAGGCGTGTCTTGGAAACCCTAAAATTTTGATACTAGACGAACCGACAAATGGGCTGGATCCGTATTGGGTAGATGAGTTTTTAACAATATTAAAGACATTAAAGAGAAATGGTACCATGGTTATTTTTTCCACACACATGATGGATGTAGCCGCTGAAATTGGTGATCGGATACTCTTTATGAAAGAAGGAAAAATCATACAAGAAATAAAAAATGATGGAGATTTAGAAAATTTAACGATAACATTATTACAAATGCATAGAAGATAAATTGCACATAAAAGAGTGAACGGATTTATCATACTTCTCAACGTCCTGTTTACATATACGGAAAATAAATGGTGTTATGTACTTAGAATTAATTTCCGAACACGTTAACGGACGAAGGGGAAGATATTATGATAATTGGTTATGCTCGTGTTTCTACACAAGAACAAAATTTAGCTAGGCAGTTGAAACAGCTAAATGATTATGGATGTGATCATGTGTATGAAGAGAAAACAAGCGGAGCAACAACAAACAGAGAAGAACTACAATTGATGCTCGATAGTTTAAAAGAAGGTGACACGATTGTTGTTACTGATTTAACTCGTATTAGTCGTAGCACAAAGGATTTATTTGAACTAATTGAGGTTATTAAGAGTAAAGGAGCTTCAATTAAATCTATAAAAGATACATGGCTTGATACTACGAGTGATAATCCATACAGTACTTTCTTACTTACTGTAATGGCTGGTGTTAACCAGTTAGAAAGGGACTTGCTTAAGATGCGCCAACGAGAAGGCATAGACCTTGCTAAACAACGTGGCGTATATAAGGGAAGGCCTAAAAAATACGGTGATAAAAACCCTAAAATGGAGCATGCTTTAGAGCTGCTTGCCAATCGTGAAGAGAACGGATATACAGTTAAGAAAATATGTGAAGTAACTGGTGTAAGCCGTACTGTTCTTTATGAAAGAGCGAAAGAAAAGGGGATTATGTAGATTTTAAAGTAGCGAATCTGCTACTTTTTATTTTATAAAATAAATTGTTTCTGAGTAGAAATGAAAATAGGGGTTTGCCTTAAGCATTTAATTATAATCAAGAATATGAGTATAGAAACAGGTTGATTTTTGTAATGACGGAGGGGATTGTTGTGGACATAACTCAAAGTGTGGCAAGAATAGTGGTTAATGGGAAAGACCTTCCGTTCACTTCAGTTCAAACCTCTGCATGGAATCATGGGCCTGTAAATGATTTAATCGTTTCGACGAATCAGAGAGTGAATGAGCTTTATCAATTCATGTGGGCACAAGTACCAGTTACGATCTCGGTGTATTTTCTTCAAGGGGCGGACTTAATGAGATTCGCTAGGATTGCTGGAATTAATGAACGTGTAACGGGAGAATATATATATCATTTCATTTGGGGATAAGAAGAATTCAAAGTAGCTTAACAGCTGCTTTTTATTTTGCATACAAAAAAAGGAAACCGCAAAGGGTCCCTTTTATATTACGCTGCCTTATAATTTTTATTTTTAATCCTATTTCTAGTATCCATAAATGCGGCGAATGTCGCTATAGCACTACCTAAATCATAAACCGGGAATTTGTGGGCAAAAGCAAGTCCTACAATGAAATTGTAGCTGTATATAAAGCATGTAATGCCAAACAACCATAACATGAACTTCAAATCTTTTAAGCTCAATCTATAATTCTTAATTTTTTTCCACATATGTATCAACTCCTATTGTTCTGAGGTTCTATAGTTTTTCTTGTTGATCTCTCGCATGTTTACGATAAAGAATAGAAGGAAGATAACAGCTGCGATGCCATTAACCCAGTAGTACGTATGTCCCATTGTGAATCCATCATAGAAGGAATAGGCATTCCAAATTATAAGGATTACTGAGCAGATAGTAGAGGTCAATAATGAACCAAAACTTCTCATGATTTTCACCTCGATTCAAAGTTTTAGAACTTTTTATACAATTATACATTTAAATAAAAAGATTTACAAAAGGAATTACCATAAGGAGGAGTTATGACGAGTTACTTCCTACGTATGCGCTATAACGGGACAAATTGTTGGGAATGATGGAGGAAACGGCGGTTCTAATGGTGGATATCAATACGTTAAGTCAGGTGGATCCTTAGATGAAGATATTCAAGCTATGGCAGAACGAGGAATAAAAGGTAGCCTAAATCCCGAATACATAGGTTACCAGGGCGTAATGTTGATAAACACTCTGTTCCAAAGGTTTTATCATTATTTTTCCCTGGTTCCACTTGGAAATTTAAAAACTGACCACTATGTAAATCATATTCTAACTGGATTTTTATACCCGCTGTTTGTGCACAACCACCTGATCCAGGATATACATTGGCCAAGTGTTTTGGTACGTGAAAAATGGTTGCATCTAAAATACGAATTCGCTGAAAATAGGTAAGTGAAGCACTTGGAATTGCTGACTTTCCACAAACTTTATTTTTTAATAATGTGGAGAAAATATGTTTCAAAAAGAACACTGCCTTTTTATTAAAGCGCTTATTTAGTCCTTCAGGACTCATAAGAGTTCCTGTTGATGCATGTAGCTGACTACACAATCGGACTAATGAATCACTCGCTACTCGTTGACTAATCCAGACACATATAGTAGCTAAATCATACCCTGAAAATTTACGTTTTCGTTTTACAAAACCTAGCTCTCTAGCGAGATTTTCCAAAAATGAAGGGATAAGATGTTCATATAATTCTTCAGCAAATAATTGTAATTCGTCAGAAATTGATAGATACATACAAAAACGCCATCCTTTCCTATGATTCTACAGAAAGAATAGCGTATTTTTTGGTTCTGGTGCAAAGGTAGTGGAAAAGAAAATATAACATATATATTTCTAGCATAATGGTAGGATAATCCTGGTTCCTCATCATTTCTACTAAATCACGAAAAATTAAGTTGTACCGTACCAACGTACAGTTAACAAAATAATATCTTGCTGATAATGCTTCCATTTGAACAAATTTTCCTTTTCCATACCGATCACACATCTTTTGTAGAGTAATAGTATCAGCATATCCCAGTTTAAGAGGTTACTTACAAAATATTTAGAATTTTTTTGCGAGAATCATCCGAAATGTAATACGGACTTTAAATATTTTCATTTATAATTCTCTATTTGTCTATACTTTTCATATCGCTGTTGTATAAGCTCTTCCGAGGATAATAGTATCAATTTTTTTAGAGATGATTCGATTACAGATTCAATCATTTTTGCCTGTGATTTTATATCATTTTGTGCTCCACCTTTAATTTCAGGAATGATTTCATCAATAATTCCTAAATGTTTTAAATCTTTTGCTGAAATTTTCATATGTTCAGCAGCTTCTGGAGCATACTTAGCGTCCTTCCATAGGATAGATGCTGCTCCTTCTGGCGAAATTACCGAGTACCATGAATACTCTAACATATGGATATGGTTACCGACACTAATGCCAAGAGCTCCACCACTTGATGCCTCTCCAATTACAATACAAACAATTGGCACTTTAAGTGTAGCCATTTCAAATAGATTTCGAGCTATCGCTTCAGAAATTCCACGTTCTTCAGACCCTTTCCCTGGATAGGCGCCTATTGTATCAATAAATGTAATAATAGGGCGATTAAATTTATCAGCTTGTTTCATAAGTCTTAGCGCTTTTCTATAACCTTCTGGATGTGCCATTCCAAAATTTCTTTCTATACTTTCCTTTGTATTTCTACCTCTTTGATGACCAATAACCGTAACGGGCATCCCTTTAAATTTTGCAATACCACCTATCATTGCTTTATCATCACCATATAATCGATCACCATGAAGTTCGAGAAAGTTTGTAAACAATAAAGGTATATAGTCCAATGTCGTGGGCCGGTTACGTAGCCTTGCAATTTGAACTCGTTGAAAAGGTGTAATATTAGAATAAATTTTATCTTGCATTTTATTTAAACGTTTTTCTAATACATGAATTTCTGACGATAAATCTACATTATTTTCTTTCATAATTTTCTTAAATTCATCAAATTTCTCTTTTAATTCAATAATAGGACGTTCAAAATCCAAACTCATTTTATCCTCCAAATGTTATGATTTACCTCACTCTAATCAAAAGGCTTAGAAATAGAATCAATAAATAATTCAAAACCATCCACAACTATTTTTTGTTCTGATTCTGATAAATTATTGAGAATACTTTGATAAAATGTAATGGATTGCTCTCTTAAGCAATTAACAGTTATGTGACCTTTTTCTGTGAGGTGCAGAAAAAGTTCTCTTCTATTTTTTTCATTTACTTCACGATAAATAAGCCCCTTTTTTACTAACTTATCTACCAATCTACTTACAGTTGAAGTCTCTAATCTAAGTTTATTGGATAGTTGCCAAACAGTTAATTTTTCCACCTCTAGTTCCTCTAACGCCATCATTTGAGAAGTTGGTAAAGGTTTTTCAAATGGTCCATTGGGCAAATTTTGAGATTCAAAAACCCCAGTTATTATAATCATTTTCTTAATATCTGTTCTTAGTTTTAAGGCATCTTCTCTTTTCAAAAAGGTCACCCTCCTACAACTAATGTATCATACATCAATTGTATTATACATGAATATGATTTTTTCACAAGCTTAACGTAAGCCAATATTACAACATGGACGAGATATTTCTTCTTGTTAAAATGGTATAAGTGGATTGTTTTCTACAAATGGCAGAACATCAATTATGTATCAGGGGCCTTTATGGGGTACCGCTCATCGCAATCAAGCTAAGAAAATAAAACTACCCCAAAAACGAAATTTTGTGATAACTTGTAACAAAAAACTCATAATTTTTGGGGGGAATTCTAAATTCTTAAGTTGATGGGCATGGGGTAGTTGCAGCTATAGGTATTTTTATCCTTTCAATTATTTTTATATATTTTAACCCTTATAGCAATCAAATGCTTGATAAGGAAGTATATATCACTGTATTTTTCATATTTTTGCTGCCTTCTTTTTTGGCAGTAATTGCGGCAGTTGCTAGGAAAAAGACTTTTATGATTGCTTGTAGCATTTGGTTGTTACCAGGATCTTTTTACTTTGGGATAGCAGTGATTCCGGGTGTTTGGAATTTATATATTGTTTTTCTAATTATTTATTTTATATCTATTGCTAGGATCAAAAAGGAGAGAAGAGTTTAATGAGGAGAGAATTATCTAAATTAGCAGATGTATTAGTGAATCATTCGACTAAAGTTAAACCTAACGATCAAGTGTTGATTCAAAGTGTTACTGAAATAGATCCTATGGTAGTTCGCGAAATTATTAAAGCTGTTGAAAAAGCAGGGGGATATGCGCATGTATCAATGCGTGACGTTTCTGTTACGAGGCAATTGATTTTGTCAGGATCAGAAGAACAATTTAAGTTATTTGCAGATTGGGAATGTTATCGCTTAAGTAAGATGCAAGTATATATTAATCTCCGTAGTCCTAGAAATGCATATGAATTAGCAGATGTACCATCAGAAAAAATGAAATTATATCAAAAGATATTTGGAAAAGCTCATAGTGAAGCAGTGTATAAAACAAGATGGGTGACAACTCGAATTCCGAATGCAGCTTCTGCGCAAGAAGCGAATATGAGTACTGAGGCTTATGAAAAATTTTATTTTGATGTATGTACGCTAGATTATAATAAGATGTCGAAAGCAATGGATCCGCTAAAAGAATTAATGGAAAAGACAAAACAAGTAAAGATTATTGGGGAAGGTACAGATTTGAAATTTTCAATTGAAGGAATTGGTGTTTTAAAAGGAGATGGCACAGATAATATACCTGATGGTGAAATATATACAGCACCTGTCAAAGATTCAGTAAATGGAGTAATAACATTTAATACAGTATCTGTTCAACAAGGTTTTGCGTTTCAAAATATAAAGTTACATATTAAGCATGGGAAAATAATAGAGGTATACGCAAACGATACAGAGCGAATAAATCAAATTCTTGATACGGATGAGGGAGCAAGATATATTGGAGAATTTGCACTAGCTTTTAATCCTTATATATTACAACCGATGAATAATACGTTATTTGATGAAAAAATAAATGGTAGTTTTCATCTAGCAATTGGAGATTCGTTACAAGGTGCAGACAACGGGAATAAATCAGCGATACATTGGGATTTAGTAAATATTCAAAGGCCAGAGTATGGCGGGGGTGAAATTTGGTTTGATGACGTACTGATTAGAAAAGATGGGAATTTCGTTTTACCAGAGTTGTTCGAATTAAATGAAGAAAATTTGAAAAGGTAAAGTATTTTATTGAGAGTGTGTAAAGTAGATTAAAACACAACATATCAAACTAAGCGATTGATTGTATAACTTTACATTCAGTTAATATCAATAGGTAAATAGAAAAATTGACGCCAATTGTTAAACGGATAGTGTAAAAAAGACAAAATCTCTTAAAAAATACTTAAATTTTTACTCCATCTATCTTTACAATCCCTCCTTATAATGTGAATTGGACAAGCATCTAAGAGAAAGCAGAACATGTCAGTTTATACATTCTATTATTAGGGGGAGAAATTGTATGAAAAAGGCAGTTGCTTCATTAGCTGTTGTGGCGGCATTATTACCGACGTTTTCAGCACATGCGGAAGGGAAAGAGCAAGTCCGGAAATCAGCTACAACTTTTAACGTTATTAGTGATATTCAAGGGGATTTAGGGGATTTTGATCACGTATTAAAAGATATGAACAAAGTGACGCCACTTTCTAGAGCACTTATTATGAATGGGGATATAACGCCAACTGGACAGCAGTCACAATATGATGATGTGAAGCGTGTGTTAAACAAAAATAAGCACCCGGAGAATGTATGGTCAACGGTTGGGAATCATGAGTTTTATGCCGGGAAATGGAAAGCTGATGGAACATTAGCTCAAAATACATGGCCAAATGGTGTACCGGAAGAAACACTATTCAACCGCTACTTGCAATTTAGCGGGCAAGAAAAGGTATATCATAAAAAAGAATTAGACGGTTATCCGCTTTTATTTTTAGGAACTGAAAAATATATGAAATACCACGATTCAAAAATGTGGGATGAAGTATATATGAGTGATGAACAATTAGGATGGTTAAAACAAAATTTAGAAGAATATAGTCAAAAAGATAAAAATAAGCCAATTTTCATTTTCTCTCATCACGTTTTACCTGATACGGTATCTGGATCAAGACAAAATCCGTATTTACAAGACTATTTAAACGTTGATAAATTGTACGATATATTAAAAGATTATCCGCAAGTTGTTTTCTTCACGAGCCATACACATTGGGATTTAAACTTACCAGACTGGGCTGGTAAAAAGAAAATTGCAGGCGGAGATGAAAAAGGTTTCACTGTTGTAAATACAGGCGGTATTGAAACAGGCTGGATGTCAGCTGGACCAAATGGTGGAGAGAAGACTGCTCCAGATGGATATTCATTTAAACAAGGATTACAAATAAAAGCATACGGTAACGATGTAATCGTAACGGCTTATGATTATAAACGTGATAAGGGCATAAAAAACTTATTAATTAGTGATGCAAAAATCGCACAAATGGCACCAGATGTAACGGTGGATGATAGAAATAATGTAATCGTTGGTGCAACAGAATATATGGAGTACTCTGTAGAAGGAACGAACGAGTGGCATACGTATAATCCATCAAAACCCCAAAAGCTTGATGGAGACAAGATTGTATATGTACGCCATAAAGGAGAAATGAATTTAGAGGCAGGATTAACGCAGCTTCTTCGTTTTTCGGCAAATAAGTGATTGGAGAGAGCCCGCATTTAAATGCGGGGGCTCTTTTTTGATTGATGAGAAGAGGGTTTTACATGTCATTTTTTGTAGGTAAGTCGATATTCTATGTCGAATCGCCGATAAAAATTAAGAATCGGTCGATAAATTTGAATTATCGCTGATATAATTTCATTTACCGTACCGAAATTAAAATTCCCTACAATTTTAATCCAGAAAGGTGACTTCATCATTTTTACATGTAATAATAGTATGGTTACATATATTGTGAAAGAAGTACAAAAGGAGCGTTACAATGAATTTAGCTAAATTTCCGAGAAAAAAATATACAGAATCATATACACCAATTGAAAAATTAAACAATTTTTCTGAGGCACTTGGTGGACCAACCATTTATTTTAAACGAGATGATTTACTTGGTTTAACAGCTGGTGGTAATAAGACGAGAAAGTTAGAATTTCTAGTTGCAGATGCACAGGTGAAAGGTGCAGATACGTTAATTACAGCGGGTGGTATTCAGTCAAACCATTGCCGTTTAACACTTGCAGCTGCGGTAAAAGAGAAAATGAAATGTATTCTTGTGTTAGAAGAAGGGCTTGAGCCAGAAGAAAAGCCCGACTTTAACGGAAACTATTTCTTATATCATTTATTAGGTGCTGAAAACGTAATTGTTGTGCCAAACGGAACAGACCTTATGGAAGAGATGCATAAAGTAGCGCAAGAAGTAAGTGAAAAAGGTAATACACCATATGTAATTCCAGTTGGTGGATCAAACCCTACTGGCGCAATGGGATACGTTGCTTGTGCGCAAGAAATTATGGCACAATCATTTGAGCAAGGAATTGATTTCAGTTCAGTTGTTTGCGTAAGCGGTAGCGCTGGTATGCATGCTGGCTTAATTACTGGTTTTTCCGGAACGCAAAGTAACATTCCTGTAATCGGAATCAACGTAAGTAGAGGAAAAGCGGAGCAAGAAGAGAAAGTTGCAAAACTTGTAGATGAAACTTCAGCTCACGTTGGTATTCCAAACTCTATTTCACGTGAAGCAGTTACATGCTTTGATGAATATGTAGGACCAGGATATGCGTTACCAACACCAGAAATGGTTGAAGCAGTTCAGTTACTTGCGAAAACAGAAGGTATTTTACTTGATCCTGTGTATACAGGTAAAGCAGTAGCGGGACTAATTGACTTAATTCGAAAAGGTAAATTTAATAAAGAAGATAATATTTTATTCGTACATTCAGGTGGTTCACCAGCTTTATATGCGAATACGTCTTTATTTGCGTAAGGGTAAAAAAGCATTGGGTATCCAATGCTTTTTGTTTTGAATTAACATTGAAATTTGATACAATTTCGTGAATATGCGATGTTTTTTCAACGTTTATTAGTAAACAACGATATACATGTTTATAAAGGAGATTGAACTATGACAGAATTTTGGGAAGCGAGTTTTATAGAAAATCAAATGATGTGGGGATTTGAAGCTTCAGACTCCGCAATTTTGACGAAGGACTTTTTCCTTGAAAAGAAAGTGAAGGATATATTGATTCCTGGTATTGGATATGGAAGAAATGCAAAGGTTTTTATTGATAACGGAATAGGTGTAACAGGTATTGAAATTTCTAAAACAGCGATTGAACTGGCAAGGGAAAATGAACTTAATGCTGATTTCTTCCATGGTTCAGTAACTGATATGCCATTTGATAGCAAACTGTATGACGGTATATTTTGTTATGCACTGATTCATTTATTGAATGAGGATGAGAGGGAGAAGTTTATTAAAGATTGCTATAACCAATTAAAACCAAACGGATATATGATTTTTACTACTATTTCAAAAGAAGCCCCAATGTTTGGAAAGGGCAAACAACTGGGTAAAGACTACTTCGAGATAATGGAAGGGGTAAAAATGTATTTCTATGATATTGACTCGGTAAAACAAGACTTTGGAAAATATGGACTGATAGAAACTACGGAAATTGTTGAGCCACATAAGAATGCGGAAAATAAGCCTCCATTTAAATTTATAATGATCAAGTGTCAAAAAAAACTTTAATTACATAATAGAAACACCGAAATAGAAGCGAAAGCTGTGGTATATCAAATTTGGATTAGTTCTAGTAAGTATAAAGCAGAAGTAATGGTGGGAGATAATCGGTATGCTCAATTAACAGAAAAAAAGCAGCCACTTTGTTTGAGATTATTACAGGTGAGACGTTATCTGAATAAAAGTATATGATTGATTTTGCTCTTTTTATTGGTGTTCCATCACTTGCAGGCCTATTCATTTTATCAGCAACAGCATTTATTTTAGCTGGCATTGTACTTTTTATTATGTTTTGCCCAGATCCATTAGATATTTCAAAAAAGATATTAGCTTATAAAAAGAAATTTGAGAAGACTAAATCAATGGAAAAGGAAATATTTTGTTGAAATGTCTGGGATACGGACCTATTCTCTCGCTCTAATTAACTAAAAGAAGAACTTGCCCATGCCAATTAGACTACTAATCATTCCTATTCCATTCATGGTGCCTTTTCCTACTGTAAGTAAGTTTCCAAACATTCCCGGCTGGCCGTTACCTCCGTTATTCCCCCATCCCATGGGATTTACCTGTCCTCCCCAGCCTGTAGGTTTTCCAAAAACACCCCAGTTATTGGTACTAAAATTAAAAGGATTGGCTGGCGGTGATAGCAAAGCGGTAAGATGCCCTTGTGCGAACATCCCCGTATGATTGAATGGGTGGGCCCAAGGAAAGAGGGATTTTTGAAAATTGAAACCTGCATGGCCGGCTAATGGAGCCCAACTAGCAGGATGTCCTTGGGGCATCATCCCCGCATAATTGTTTGGCTGGCCCCAAGAGAAGGGGGAGGGCTGAGGATTGAAACCAGTATAATCGGCTGATGAATTCCAGCCAACCGGATAGATTCGAAAACTCCAATTCTCAGGAATCCCAAGACCATTTATTCCCTCAGCTTTGGTTATTTGGGGCTGTGAATATAATGATGATATTGAAATTTGGTTATTATATAGTTGCCCGTTCCCCTTTGAATTCAAATACCAATATTGGTGCATACGCTTATTCCCCTCACTTTAAAAATGTAATGTTAGACTTAGCCTATGTAATATTCCTTTTTATGGATGGTTAAATAACTAGATCTACAAGCCCATATTTAAAGGAATGGGTGCGTGGACTTGTTGATTTATTATCAAGTGAAGGAAAAAAACCTAAACGACAAACTTTGTGAAGAAAGTTCATTCGTTTGTTCGTAATTTTTTCATAGATTCTTGCAATTTGTAATCTAATTATCTTTTGATTTTTTAGAACCTTTCTTTTTGCGTAACAAAGACTTCTTTAAAGGTTAATCTATTTTCAGCTTTTCTCACCCATTTAGGAATTTCGTATGATAAGAAAACTTTTTTACAAAGAAATGCTTATTTCTTGTAAGTTAAATAGCTTATTTTTCATTTAACATTTCCGACATTAAGGACAAGCAATGAATTATCAAATAGCCAACAGCACTAATTGCTATAAGAATGAAAAGAATAAGTTCTATTGTAACAGGCATTTTATCTAATCCTAATCCCTTAATTGGTTTTTTTGCATAATAATTCTATTATA
>NZ_JBHWYR010000053.1:0-32931 GCF_042728695.1 Bacillus sp. NPDC060175 | reverse complement strand
GTCTAGGAATATTTGAATAAATCTAAATTATCGTGTAGAATAATGTTGTAAAATGTAAACGTTTTTCTAAGGGGAGGCTAAAAAAATGGTAGTAGCATACAAACATGAGCCATTTACAGATTTTTCAGTAGAGGCTAACAAATTAGCGTTTGAAGAGGGTTTAAAGAAAGTAGAATCTTATCTTGGACAAGACTATCCATTAATTATCGGGGGAGAAAAAATCACTACAGAAGACAAAATTGTTTCTGTAAACCCTGCAAATAAAGAGGAACTTGTTGGTCGCGTTTCAAAAGCAAGCCGTGAATTAGCTGAAAAAGCAATGCAAGTAGCGGATGCAACATTCCAAACTTGGAGAAAGTCAAAACCAGAAATGCGTGCAGACATTTTATTCCGTGCTGCAGCAATCGTTCGTCGTAGAAAACATGAGTTCTCTGCTATTCTTGTAAAAGAAGCAGGTAAACCATGGAATGAGGCAGATGCTGATACAGCAGAAGCAATCGACTTTATGGAATATTATGCTCGTCAAATGTTGAAATTAAAAGACGGTATGCCAGTAGAAAGCCGTCCAATTGAATATAATCGTTTCTCTTACATTCCATTAGGAGTAGGTGTTATCATTTCTCCTTGGAATTTCCCATTCGCAATTATGGCAGGTATGACAACAGCTGCTTTAGTTTCTGGTAACACAGTATTACTAAAACCAGCTAGTACAACTCCTGTAGTAGCAGCGAAATTTATGGAAGTATTAGAAGAAGCTGGTTTACCAGCTGGCGTAGTAAACTTCGTTCCAGGTAATGGTTCTGAAGTTGGTGATTACTTAGTAGATCACCCTCGTACACGTTTCGTTAGCTTCACTGGATCTCGTGATGTAGGTATTCGTATTTACGAACGTGCAGCAAAAGTAAACCCAGGACAAATTTGGTTAAAACGTGTTATCGCTGAAATGGGCGGTAAAGATACAATCGTTGTTGATAAAGAAGCAGATCTTGAATTAGCAGCTAAATCTATCGTTGCATCAGCATTCGGATTCTCAGGACAAAAATGTTCTGCATGTTCTCGTGCAGTAATCCATGAAGATGTATATGATCACGTATTAAATCGTGCTGTTGAATTAACAAAAGAATTAACAGTAGGTAACCCAGATGCAAAAGATATCAACATGGGACCTGTTAATGACCAAGCTGCATTCGATAAAGTAATGAGCTATGTTGCAATTGGTAAAGAAGAAGGTAAAATCGTATCAGGTGGCGAAGGAGACGATTCTACAGGCTGGTTCATCCAACCAACAATCGTTGCTGACGTTGCAGAAGATGCTCGTTTAATGAAAGAAGAAATCTTCGGACCAGTAGTAGCATTCTGTAAAGCAAAAGACTTTGATCATGCACTTGCAATTGCAAACAATACAGAATACGGTTTAACGGGAGCAGTTCTTACTAACAACCGTGACCATATTGAAAAAGCGCGTGAAGACTTCCACGTTGGTAACTTATACTTCAACCGTGGATGTACTGGTGCAATCGTAGGTTACCAACCATTCGGTGGCTTTAACATGTCTGGTACAGACTCTAAAGCTGGTGGCCCTGATTACTTAGCACTTCACATGCAAGCAAAAACTACTTCTGAAACTTTATAAGGAATAGTAGAAGAGATCTTCACAGTTTGTGAAGATCTCTTTTTTTTTTGAGAAATTCTCTATAATAGAAGCTAGTTAATTTGAATCGAGAAATAGTTACCAAATATTACTATGTATTCTTTAGAATTAGTTAAACCCTATTAATATCGGGATAAACATGAAAATAGAAACAAAACAACGAGAAAAATTGACTTATTAGTCATATTTTTTAGTATTCATTTTGAGGATTTCCTGTATAATACAATTTGAAAGAAAATCTATGGTTAGACAAAAAAACACTCCTTTCGGTTTTGCTCACTGAAAGGAGTGTTTTTTTAGGTCGTTAAAAATTCTTCTGTACTCATTACATTTGCATACACTCCATTTAAACTCGCCAAAATTGTATTATGAATATAAACAGCTGGTATAGTAGCATTCTTAAAGGAAAGATCTTTTGTAGCACAAGCATCATGTATAACGGTACAACGAAAACCAAAATCAAATGCAGCCCTTACGGTAGCATCAATACACATATGAGTCATCATCCCGCATATGACGACGTGCTCAATATCTAAACGTTGTAATTGCTCTAGAAGATTAGTTTCTCGGAAGCTATTTGGATAATGTTTGAGTATAACAGTTTCTTCTCTAAGCGGACGGACATTCTCGTGAATATGGACACCTTCTGTATTGGGTAGGAAAAAAGTAGCGCTATCTTTTATAGCTACATGTTGGATATGAAAAATAGGTTCGTTGTTCACTCTAAAGTGTTGTAGTAGCTGATCAGCATATTCACTTGCTTCTACTGGATTACGTAATTCCATCTTGCCATTTGGAAAATAATCATTTTGAATATCGACGAGCAAAAGGGCTGTTTTCATATATTTATCTTCCTCCGAATTCATATTGAAATACTGTTATTCAATTAGTAGAGAAGATTCTCCTCTTTAAAAGTATGAGTGAGGAGGATTTTACATAACTATAAAAATTACTATTGTATTGTGATTTTTTATTTAAAAATTTAAATAGAGAAATAATTAATATTTTTTCTAAAAATTGTATTGACTCTCATTATTCTGAGTTCTATAATAAGACTTAATTAAACGACAATTTAATCGATACACTCTTATCCAGAGAGGTGGAGGGACTGGCCCTACGATACCTCAGCAACGGATTTTTTAATACCGTGCTAACTCCAGCAAGCCTATAAAGGCTTGGAAGATGAGAAGATGTGAATGAGTACATATAAAAGTGCTCTCCTTCTTATCTTTTATTACTGATAAGAAGGAGAGCACTTTTTGTTTTACCTCGAAAGCTCTACTTCAAGTTTTTACAGCATATAGGAGGGAAGAAAATGATTTCTTTTGACAATGTAAGTAAAGTATATGAATCAGGTGGGCAATCTGTTCCTGCGGTGGAGGATGTAACGCTATCAGTTGAAAAGGGAGAAATTTTTGGCATTATCGGATTTAGTGGTGCTGGAAAGAGTACGTTATTACGCTTAGTAAATATGTTAGAAAGACCAACTGCAGGAACAATTTCAATAGATGATAAAGAAATTACATCATTATCGGCGAAAGAGTTACGGAAACTAAGACAAAGAATTGGGATGATTTTTCAAAGCTTTAATCTATTTAATTCAAGAACAGTGTTTGGGAACATTGCTTATCCATTAAGGTTAGCGAAATTGCCGAAGAATGAGATAAAAGAAAGAGTGAATGAACTACTAAAGTTTGTTGGTTTAGAAGATAAAGCGAACTATTATCCAGAACAGTTATCAGGTGGACAAAAGCAGCGCGTTGGGATTGCAAGAGCACTTGCGACATCACCGGATATTCTCATATGTGATGAGGCAACATCAGCTTTAGATCCAGAAACAACGACAGAGATTTTGAACTTATTAAAGAAAGTAAATAGAGAGTACAATTTAACGATTCTACTTATTACACACGAAATGCATGTTGTGAAGGAAATTTGTCATCGTGTAGCTGTTATGGAGAAGGGAAAAGTTATTGAAGAAGGAAAACTGTTTGATGTTTTCACACAACCAAAAACAAAGACAACTCAAAATTTTGTACGCTCTGTTATTAATGATCACTTACCAGAAAGTGTTCTAGCGAAAATTCAAAACGGAGGTCAGATTTATCGCCTGACTTTTACTGGGGAAGAGACAGGGCAGCCTGTACTATCATATATTGCGAAAAATTATAACGTCGATGTAAATGTTCTTTACGGAAATATTATTGAACTCCAAAATGTGCTATTTGGAAATCTTCTTGTAGAACTACAAGGTGAACAGAAAGAAATTCAAAAAGCATTACAACATCTAAGACTGCAAGTGCAGCTGAAGGAGGTAGAAGCTCATGCGAGTTGATTGGAGTATATTTTGGCCTCGCATATTAGATGCGACAGGGGATACCCTCTTAATGGTAATTGTAACCCTTATATTTGCTACAATTCTTGGTATACCCCTAGGTTTACTTTTATATGTAACGAGAAAAGGAAACTTTTTAGAAAATAAATGGGTCTTTTCTATTCTTAATATCGTAATTAATACAATTCGTCCGGTTCCATTCATTATCTTTTTAGTAGCTCTAAGTCCGATAACAAGAAGTGTTATCGGAACGACGATTGGAACGGCAGCAGCAATCTTCCCAATGACGTTAGTTGCATCAATTGGTATTGCTAGAATGGTTGAAACAAATCTTGTTTCTGTTCCGAAAGGGGTAATTGAAGCAGCACAAGCAATGGGCGCTTCACCACTTAGAATTGTTTTTGAAATCCTAGTGCCAGAAGCTTTAGCACCATTAATCTTAGGTGTCACGTTTATGACAGTTGGTTTAATTGAATTTTCTGCAGTTGCTGGGCTTGTCGGTGGTGGCGGTCTTGGTGACTTAGCAATGACATATGGTTATCAACGCTTTGATACGTCAGTTATGTTCGTAACGGTCGTTTTACTTATTATTCTTGTACAGGTAGCTCAAAATCTAGGAAACTACTTTGCGAAAGTCTTTTTACGCAGATCATAAAAAGGAAGAGGGGAAAAGAAAATGAAGAAAATTTTAGCATTTGCATTATCAGCGATTGTAGGAATTACAGCCTTAAGCGGCTGCTCAGGTGGAGACACAGGTGCAGGAGCGAAAGAGAAAGTAGTTCGCGTAGGTGTAACTGGAACAGATGGAGACGCTTGGGAAATCTTAAAGAAAAAAGCTGAAAAAGAAGGGATCAAAATTAAACTGGTTGAGTTCTCTGATTACACAACGCCCAACAAAGCGTTAGCTGATGGAGATATTGAACTAAACTCATTCCAGCACATTGCTTTCTTAGAGCAATTTAAAAAGGAGCATAAGTTAGATATTACAGCTGTTGGTACAACGCAAATTGCACCGATGGGCTTATACTCTGAAAAATATAAGAAAGCAAATGAAATCCCAGATGGTTCAGAAATTGCTATTCCAAATGATCCAACGAACCAAGCGCGTGCATTAAAACTTCTTGATGCAGCTGGATTATTAAAGCTTAAGAAAGATTTCGGTCTATTTGGAGATCCAAGCGGCATTGCTGAAAATCCGAAGAAGCTAAAGATTACACCGGTTATCGCACAGCAAACACCTCGTGTGTTAAAAGATGTAGCGGCTTCAGTTATTAATAACGGTGTTGCTGGTCAAGCTGGATTAGATCCAGCAAAGGATCCTATTTTCTTAGAAGATCCAAAGAATGAAAATGCAAAGGCCTATATTAATATTTTCGCAGCTCGTACGAAAGACAAAGATGATCCAACACTGAAAAAAGTAATTGAATTATACCATTCAAAAGAAGTAACAGATGCAGTTAAGAAAGAAACAAATGGTGGTTCCATTTCAGTAGATCTTTCACTAGATGAGATTGCAAAAATCGTAAAATAATTATTGGGTTTAACGACTAACAGTAGGAACCCCTCCGCTGTTAGCTCGTTCAACATATAATCTACTTAACAAACAAAACCCTAATTCTGTACCTTCCAATTTTGTATAACATAGAATCCAATGTTTGTTAAGTAGAGTGATGGACCAGGAGTTTTCCTGGTCTTTTTTTATTAATGAAAGCAGCTAGCGAATAGTAAGGTAATCCAAATTATAATGGGGTAAGAAAATAAGCTGAAAATGAGTGTAATTACGAAGTGTTTTTTATGAATTAAGTGTTTTTTGGATGAAAAAAAGAAAATAGAAAAGAGGGTAATGAAAACTGCTGATATTAAGCCGGGATTATAGGAGCGATAAATTAAAAACAAAATAATATGTTGAACAGAGTTGAAGAAGATAGCCCCTTGTATAAAGATAATCCAGTATATAGAAGATAACACATTTAGTTGATATAGAAAGACGATAAGTAAGACAAAGGTTGTTAATATGGAAATTGCAATGAAAAATTGTTGGCTAGTTATAAGATGAATTGAAAAATGATTAGCAAGATATTGTGGCATCTGGAAAGCTTCTTCAAGGTTATGAATGAAAAATAAAAAGGGGATTAGCCAGATTGTACGAGTAGTAACATGTCTTGCAGAAGATGTTTTCATCAATTTACATCAGCTCCAATAAAGGGATAGAAAGCCTATAAGAAAAGGCTTTCTACAAGGGTATAGTTATTCAATTATGATGCTTTTTAAATTACTCTCAGGTTGCGGTTGTTCTTCCGCATAAGAGGAGAGCTCCTCTTGTAAAATATTTAGTATTTGCTTAGCTGATTGCTGAATCGGATTCGGTAACTCTTCTAATATAAGCATACCGAATTTTATTTTTGTACGAATTACCTTTCTTAGTAGTTCATCATGCATGTACTACACCTCCAAACCGAATATTTAGTACATCATCTTCAAACTTAGCTCCTTGAATAGAAAGGTGTGTTAATGTTTTTGGCAAGGTGATATTTCGCTTCGCAGAACCGGCTCGAATAATAAGTTCATCACCTTTTTGATTTAATGAAAGTTCACTTTTGTTTGAGAAGGGAATGGACAGAACGAAAATATACTCATCGCCATCTTTTTTTACATATTGTGTGCGACCGTTAAATTTCACTTCCGTAGGAGAAGAGTCAGATTTAAATAAAGCGTCTCCTACACGTTCTAACATAGACAAACCAACAACTTCTTGTTCAAACATCGGAGCTTCGTAAATAGGAAGTGGCTGAAAACTATCTTGAATTAATGTTTTATATTTCTTTTGTGTATCTTTCCATGCCTGAAAATAAGGATCGGTGACAGTGTTAGGGATGATGCGGTTAATCATAATGGCATCAACGTTATAATCGTATAAGTTTAAATACGTAAAGCTGCGCTGAGCTTCTTTAATGACCATTTTTTCAGGATTTACAACAACGCGAATGCTGGTTACCTCTCGGTTTGATAAAATATCTCTCATTTCTCCAAGCTGTTCAAGTGTATTTGTTAATTCGTCCATAATATCATCGGTTGGAAGGGGGACACCAAGGAGTGGTTGAGCTACAGGACGAACGACTTTTAAAATTTTTCTTTTAATAGGAAAGAGTTTTTCCATCCACCAGCCGAGCATGTCTGGAAAGCTGAGCATTGCTAAAGTTTCTCCAGTCGGTGCGCAATCAATAATGATGACGTCGTAAGTGTTGTGTTTATAGTAATCGAGTACTCGAAGTAAGCTAATTAAATCTTCCATACCAGGGAACATCGTTAATTCTTCTGTCGTAATATCATCGGCTGCTTTGGAAGTGAAGAGTAGTGTAATATATTTCTGCAATTTCCCCCAGCCTTTTTCCATTTCATAAATCGTATTAATCTCTTGTGCCCATAAGTTTTCGCGAATTTCTAATGGTTCAGAAGATAGCTTTATACTAAATGAATCTCCTAAACTATGAGCAGGATCTGTGCTCATTACTAATGTTTTTAATCCTTGTTTTGCACTTTGAAGTGCTGTTGCTGCTGAAATGCTAGTTTTTCCTACGCCGCCTTTACCTGTATACAAAATAATTCTCATCATTTTATCCCCTTTGTTTCGAATGTCGAATATTACGAGTATCGAAGTAAATGGTTGAATAAAAACCCAGTTAGGGCTTTATTCAATCGGAATGTTTTTCATTTTAGGTGTAGAAACCTTTTCTTCTGTTTTTTGCTGTGACGTAGCAATGTGATTCATGATCTTTTGGAAGATTTGTAGTAAGAATGCTTTTTCTTCTTCTGACAATGCTTCCGTCACTAGGCTAAAGTAATGGGCCGCATTTTGTTTCACTTCTTGAACGAGCATTATGCCGTTTTCTGTTAAACGAATTAATACAATGCGTCGATCGCTTTCATCACGGTAGCGTTCAATATAGCCCTTTTTTACAAGGCGATTTACAACGCCTGTCGTTGTACTCATTGGTATATCAAGAAGATCAGCGATTTTTGTCATTGTAATATCTGTATTTCGCTCCATCCAAAGTAAACAAAATACTTCTGTTTTGGAAAGTGTTAAATCAAGGCTTACCCATTCTTCAGGATAGAAAAGTTTCTTGGCGTTATCTAGCAGTAAGTCTAAAAAATGTTCATATTGCAACAATTATTTCCACTCCCGTATATTTCGAGGTTCGTAATATTTGTTTTTATTTTATGTGGAATTGAAATAAATGTCAATGATTTTAACTGTTTTTTCAGATTGGGAAGAAAATAATCTTCAAAATAGCAATTTTTTGTGATAGATTAATAAATAGAAAAAAGAAAATTTACATAAAAATCCATTGTGAAAAATATATTTATCTATAATGGGTGTACAGCTAACGAGGGGGAGAACGATGAGAAGACGAAATACGCAAGCGTTCACGTTTTTAGCATGGACTTCATTTGTTTGTGCGCTGTCAGGAATGCTAATTGGGATTTACACGTTAGATGAAACGCTTAGTGTAAAAGGGTACTATTTAATAGGAACATTATTTTTAACGATGTCTTGTTTTGTATTACAAAAAACAATTCGTGATAATGAGGAAGATAATGAAAGATTTCCGAAAAATAAATCGTTAGACAAAGAGTAAATTGTAAAGAAAGGCACTTGCCTTTCTTTTTTTATGTAAAAATGCCGTAAGTGCCGTGTGTTGACTTGCTTGAAGTACTGGAAATTTGGTATCATCAATAGTATTGTAGATTGAACGATATATTATGGAGGTGGCCTAGCCGTGTCAAGAATTTCCGTTGAGAATGTAAAGCACGTAGCACATTTAGCACGTCTTGCAATTACTGATCAAGAAGCAGAAAAATTTCAAAAACAACTAGATGCAATTGTTACATTTGCAGAACAGTTAAATGAATTAGATACAACTGATGTAAAACCAACAACTCATGTATTAACTATGAAAAATGTTATGCGTGAAGATGTGCCAGAAAAAGGTTTACCAGTAGAAGAAGTATTAAAAAATGCACCGGATCACAAAGATAATCAAATCCGTGTTCCAGCAGTATTAGAATAGAGGAGGGAATTTCGATGTCATTATTTGATCATTCTGTATCAGAGTTACATAAGAAGTTAAACAACAAAGAAATTTCCGTTACGGATTTAGTAGAAGAATCTTACAAACGTATTTCGGATGTTGAAGATAACGTAAAAGCTTTTCTTACATTAGATGAAGAAAATGCACGCGCGAAAGCGAAAGAATTAGATGCAAAGATTGGTGCTGAGGATAATGGTTTATTATTCGGTATGCCAATCGGTGTAAAAGATAACATTGTAACTAACGGTCTTCGTACAACTTGTGCGAGCAAAATGTTAGCAAACTTCGATCCAATTTACGATGCGACAGTTGTACAAAAGCTAAAAGCTGCTGACACAGTTACAATCGGTAAATTAAATATGGACGAGTTCGCAATGGGTTCTTCAAATGAAAATTCAGGCTTCTACGCTACAAAAAATCCATGGAACTTAGATTACGTTCCAGGCGGATCTAGTGGTGGTTCTGCAGCAGCAGTAGCAGCAGGAGAAGTATTATTCTCTCTAGGTTCTGATACGGGTGGTTCTATCCGTCAGCCAGCTGCATATTGCGGCGTTGTAGGCTTAAAACCAACTTACGGACGCGTATCTCGTTACGGATTAGTAGCATTCGCATCTTCACTTGACCAAATCGGACCGATTACACGTACAGTAGAAGACAATGCATACTTATTACAAGCTATTTCAGGTATTGACCGTATGGATGCAACTTCTGCAAACGTTGAAGTAGGAAACTACTTAGCTGGTTTAACAGGCGATGTTAAAGGTTTACGTATTGCTGTACCGAAAGAATACTTAGGCGAAGGTGTTGGCGAAGAAGCTCGTGAGTCAGTACTAGCTGCTTTAAAAGTGTTAGAAGGTATGGGCGCAACTTGGGAGGAAGTATCTCTTCCGCACTCTAAATACGCTCTAGCAACGTATTACTTATTATCTTCTTCTGAAGCATCTGCTAACCTTTCACGCTTTGATGGCGTACGTTACGGTGTTCGTTCTGATAATGTAAATAATATATTAGACCTTTACAAAAACACACGTAGCGAAGGTTTCGGTGATGAAGTAAAACGTCGTATTATGCTTGGTACATTTGCGCTTAGCTCTGGTTACTATGATGCATATTACAAAAAAGCACAACAAGTACGTACATTAATTAAGAACGACTTTGAAAATGTATTTGCTAACTACGATGTTATTATTGGACCAACAACGCCAACTCCGGCATTTAAAGTGGGCGAAAAAGTGGACGATCCAATGACAATGTATGCAAATGACATTTTAACAATTCCAGTAAACTTAGCGGGTGTTCCAGCGATTTCTGTTCCATGTGGATTCGGTGCTAACAACATGCCACTTGGTTTACAAATCATTGGTAAACACTTCGATGAAGCGACAATTTACCGCGTTGCACATGCGTTTGAGCAAGCAACTGACTATCATACAAAAAAAGCAAGTTTGTAAGGAGGCGAGCATAGATGAATTTAGAAACAATTATTGGTTTAGAGCTTCACGTTGAGTTAAAAACAAATTCGAAAATTTTCTCTGCGAGTCCAACAGAATTCGGAGCGGAGCCAAATACACAAACAAGTGTAATTGACTTAGGATACCCAGGGGTACTTCCTACTTTAAATAAGGAAGCAGTTAACTTTGCAATGAAAGCTGCAATGGCATTAAACTGTGAAATCGCAACGGAAACGAAGTTCGACCGTAAAAACTATTTCTACCCAGATAATCCGAAAGCTTACCAAATCTCTCAATTTGATAAGCCAATTGGTGAAAATGGTTGGATTGAAATCGAAGTAGACGGTAAAACGAAACGTATCGGTATTACACGTCTTCATTTAGAAGAAGATGCTGGTAAATCAACGCATACAGCTGAAGGTTCATTAGTAGACTACAACCGTCAAGGTATGCCTTTAATCGAGATCGTATCTGAGCCAGATATGCGTACTCCAGAAGAAGCATATGCGTACTTAGAGAAGTTAAAATCAATCATTCAATATACAGGTGTATCTGATTGTAAGATGGAAGAAGGTTCTCTTCGTTGTGATGCGAATATTTCACTTCGTCCAGTTGGACAAGAGAAGTTCGGTACAAAAGCAGAACTGAAAAACTTAAACTCTTTCAATTACGTGCAAAAAGGTCTTGAGCATGAGCAAGTGCGCCAAGAGAAAGAATTATTATCTGGTGGTATCATCCAACAAGAAACACGTCGTTATGATGAAGCAACGAAGAAAACAATCTTAATGCGCATAAAAGAAGGATCTGACGATTACCGTTACTTCCCAGAGCCAGATTTAGTTGAACTTTACATCGATGATGAGTGGAAAGAAGAAATTCGTGCTTCTATTCCAGAACTTCCAGATGCACGTAAAGCTCGCTACGTTGCAGAAATTGGCTTACCAGCTTATGATGCACACGTGTTAACATTGACGAAAGAGATGTCTGATTTCTTCGAAGCAACTGTTGCAGACGGTGCTGATGCGAAATTAACATCAAACTGGTTAATGGGTGAAGTACTTGCATACTTAAACAAACAACAAAAAGAATTAAAAGACGTTGCATTAACGCCTGCTGGTTTATCTAAAATGGTTCAATTAATTGAAAAAGGTACAATTTCTTCTAAAATCGCGAAGAAAGTATTTAATGAATTAATTGAAAAAGGTGGAGACCCAGAAGAAATCGTTAAAGCGAAAGGTCTTGTTCAAATTTCTGACGAAGGAACACTTCGTAAAGTTGTAACAGAAATTCTTGATAATAATGAGCAATCTATTGAAGACTTTAAAAACGGTAAAGACCGTGCAATTGGCTTCTTAGTTGGTCAAATTATGAAAGCTACAAAAGGACAAGCAAATCCACCGCTTGTTAACAAAATCTTACTTGAAGAGATTAATAAGCGCTAAAAATAAGAGCGGAATTCTTATTTTTGAACGCTAACATAGTATAGATTCTTAAAGATTAAACAGAAAAAACACCCGTATTTGGGTGTTTTTTCTGAGTTAATCAAACGTTTGTTTAAATGGTGAAAAATAATTTAAACAAACGTTTGATTAACTGTCAAAAGTGAAAAAATGTTTGTATAGCAACTATGGTATGATAGTTGCAAAAAGGTGGGAATAATGATAAATCTAGACATAGAGAGTTTTTTCATCTCATGAAATAATAGATAATTATTATTCATTATATGTAAATTGATGTGAGAGAATGGATAGACATAAAGTGAAACTTTAATCAGTGGGGGTTTTGTTCATCCCCCCACTGATTATTAGCCTTCACCAATCGGGCATTTACGGGCAGCCCGACTCCAACCTAACTTCTTTGCCCCAGCCGAATTTTGAGGTGGGAGTTTTACTGCCCGCAAATAGCGGGATAAATTTCTTGGTTAAATAAAGCAAAACCATCATGAGTGAATATTTACTTTTGATGGGCTACACGAATCGGGTTCTTACTGCCTGTTTGAGCGGAATTAAAGAAGGATAGGAAGATGAGAGGAGGTAGGCATAGGGATACTGAATAAGGGTTCGGTGTATTCGTTTTTCAATGAATAAGGAATTTCCTGTGCTAATAAATGATGAAGCGAGCAAGAATTATTTATAATCCTACTTCTGGGCGCGAGCTATTTAAGAAGAGCTTACCAGAAGTATTACAAAAATTAGAACAAGCTGGATATGAAGCGTCTTGTCATGCGACAACTGGTCCTGGAGATGCGACTGTGGCAGCGAGGCAAGCTGCTGATCGTAAGTTTGATGTTGTTATCGCAGCTGGTGGTGATGGTACATTAAATGAAGTAGTGAACGGTTTAGTAGGACATGAGCATCGTCCAAAGTTTGGTATTATTCCAGTTGGAACGACAAATGATTTTGCGCGTGCGATCGGTGTACCTCGTGCTATTGAAGAGGCTGCGGATATTATTTGTGAAGGAACAACGGTACCGTTAGATCTTGGTAGAGCGAATGATACATATTTCATTAATATCGCTGGTGGCGGCCGTATTACAGAATTAACATATGAAGTACCAAGCAAGCTAAAAACGGTATTAGGCCAACTTGCTTACTATTTAAAAGGAATCGAAATGTTACCATCATTACATCCAACATATGTTGAAATTGAGTATGATGGGAAGTTACTACAAGAAGAAATTACGATGTTTTTAATTACAAACACTCGTTCAGTTGGTGGATTTGAAAAGGTAGCACCATATGCATCTATAAACGATGGGTTATTTGATTTGTTAGTGCTGAAAAAAGGTTCTATCGCTGATTTAATTAAAGCAGCAACGCAAGCACAACGTGGGGAACATATTAACAATCCAAAAGTGCTATATACACAAGCGAATCGTATTAAAGTTCATTCCCCTGATAAATTAATGATCAACTTAGATGGTGAATATGGCGGAGACGCACCAATGGAATTTGAAAATATATATCATTGTCTGGAACTATTTGTTCCTGAACATCAAGAGGATGCCCTGTAAAGGCATCCTTTTTTACTTTTACGAGAATAAGACTTCCCTCGCTGATTAAAGTTTCTCTTTATACAGATGAATTGTAAATTGGAAGTTAGTTTGATTTTCATGGTATTTTTACAATCCGTTTATTTTATATCCATATTTTATTGATACACTAGAAGAGATAAGAAATGAGAGGTAGGGTGCTATGGAGAAGGTAAAAGCAATACTATTTGATAAAGATGGGACATTAATGGATTTTCATTCAATTTGGATAAAAGTAGCTGAAGGGCTTGTTGCAGAATGTATAAATTTATATCAATTACCAGAATCAATGCAGCAGGCTTTATTAAAAGAGATTGGCGTAGATGGAGCATTTGTTCATCCGCGTAGTGCGCTCGCTGCTGGAACGAGTCTTGATGTGGCCAAGGGGCTTTGTAAGTATATTGCATCATCTAGAGAAGAAGAGATGCATCAATGGGTGAGTGAAAAGTTGTTTGCTCTTATGTACGAGCATCGTTCACATATGAGAATGACGGCAGATTTACCGAAAGTTTTACAAGCGTTAAAGGATAGAGGGTTTATTCTAGGTGTCGTTACAGCTGATGATTTCGCGCCGACAGAATTATTTTTAAAGCAGTATCAATTAGAGCCCTTTTTTGATTGTGTCATAGCCTCAGATACGTTTCCGGCACAGAAACCAGATAAAAGAATTGTAGAATCGTTTTGTGAGAGATTTAATTTAGAAACATGTGAAGTAGCGGTCGTCGGGGATACACCGACGGATTTACATTTAGCGAAAAATGGTGGCGACTGCTATGCAATTGGTGTACTATCTGGTACGGGTAATCGTCAAACGTTAGAACCACTTGCAGATTTAGTGTTACAATCTGTTGAAGATTTAATTTCTCATTCAAGTGAGTTTATTTGGAAACAAGGAAAGTCTAATGTATAAACGGATAAGTCTATAAAGACTCTTTATGAGTCTTTATAGACTTATTTTTTATGCCGCGATATTAAGAGAATGAGATGAATACTAGAAAGGGGAAGTTGGCATACATCTTGCAATATAAAGAGAAAACATTGTATAGAAAAGGATGGGGTACGCAATGAACACAAAAAAATTTGCTAAAGTAAATGAACAAATTCCAGGACCGAAAGCAGCGTCTTTATTAGAACGCCGCCAAAATATAGTACCAAAAGGAGTAAGTAATGGTATTCCAACATTTGTACAGTCTGCAAATGGTGCACTCGTAACAGATGTGGATGGAAATCAGTACATTGATTTCGCAGGAGCAATTGGGACAATTAATGTAGGACACTGTCATCCAGCTGTTAAAGAAGCGCTTCATAAACAAGTAGATCAATATATTCATACTGGATTTAATGTGATGATGTATGAGCCGTATATTGAATTGGCAGAAAAGCTGGCCGCATTAGCGCCAGGTAATTTCGATAAACAAGTGCTGTTTTTAAATAGTGGGGCAGAAGCGGTTGAAAATGCAGTGAAGATTGCTCGTAAATATACGAAGAGACCTGGAATTATCGCATTTTCTAAAGGATTTCATGGGCGTACATTAATGACAATGACGATGACAAGTAAAGTAAAACCATATAAATTTGGATTTGGCCCATTTGCTCCAGAAGTATATAAAGCGCCATTCCCATATGAATACCGTCGCCCAGAAGGTTTAACAGAAGAGCAGTATGATGACTTCATCATTGAAGAGTTCAAGAACTTCTTCATATCAGAAGTAGCACCAGAAACAATTGCAGCAGTTGTAATGGAACCTGTTCAAGGGGAAGGCGGATTTATCGTTCCAAGTAAGAAATTCGTTCAAGAAGTACGCAGCATTTGTTCAGAGCACGGTATTTTATTTGTAGCTGATGAAATTCAAACAGGCTTTAGTCGTACCGGAAAATACTTTGCAATTGATCATTATGATGTCGTTCCAGACTTAATTACGGTATCTAAATCATTAGGTGCTGGTGTACCGATAAGCGGCGTGATTGGGCGTAAAGAAATTATGAATGAGTCTGCACCGGGAGAACTGGGCGGAACATATGCAGGAAGCCCACTAGGATGTGCGGCTGCATTAGCTGTGCTTGATGTAATAGAAAAAGAGAAATTAAATGATAGAGCGATAGAAGTAGGGAAAGTCGTAATGAACCGATTCCAAGAGATGAAAAACAAATATAATTGCATCGGTGATGTGCGTGGCTTAGGGGCAATGTGTGCATTCGAGCTCGTTCAAGATCGCAAGACGAAAGCGCCTGATAAAACATTAGCGTCTAATTTATGTGCAGAAGCAAATAAGCATGGATTACTTCTACTATCAGCAGGAACATATGGAAATGTTATTCGTGTGTTAATGCCATTAGTGATTACAGATGAGCAACTTGAGGAAGGTTTAACAATAATTGAAGAATCATTGCAAGCTTGTTATGAGCAAGCAAATATCGCTCGTGTATAAAGAATTGGGATAACTTAAAAAAGGACATAAAGCTTTTCTTTTTAGGCGAAAGAGAGCATCTGGCCATGCATAGAATCGGTCAGCCCCTTTTCCTGCTCCATGCCAAACTAAAACAAAGTGAGGGTGTGGTTGCGATGGCATTCTGTATTTTTCAAGGCAGCGAATTATGTGCTGAAAAATATAAATAGATTTGTATAAATAACAAATTGAAAACATTCTAGCTTACTCTATATAAAATGCAGAAAATTCACTTTATAATAAAGGTAGTGAAGTGAATCGATGGATTTAAAGTAAGGGGTGGCTAGGATGGTTGCAGAAAAGGAACGAATGTTGATGGATTTACAAGATGTATTTGAATATGCATTTGACGAAATTTTTGTTACGGATGATAAAGGAATCGTTGTACGTGTAAATAGCATGTGTGAAAGACATTACCAGCTCTCTGCTAAGGAATTAGTAGGAAAGCATGTAAAAGAACTACAGAAAGAAGGGGTTTTTTATCCGTCTGCAACGTTAGAAGTAATTGAAAAGAAAAGGCCAGTTGAACTTGTTCAAACAACGAAATCAGGAGAGTATTTGCATGTTCGTACAAGGCCTGTTTTTGATGATGAGGGAAATTTAAGAAGAGTGATTAGTTATTCTCGTGATCTTACAGAACTCTATCAATTACGTCAAAAGGTAGAGGAAATGGATAATCAGTTAAAAACATATAAAAAAGAATTAAGAGAAACATATGAACACGAAGGACTTATTTTTAAAAGTATCGCTATGCAAAAAATAATCGAAACAATAAAAAAAGTATCAGTAGTAGATAGTACTGTTCTCGTATTAGGTGAGACTGGAGTGGGGAAAAGCCGATTAGTACGCCATTTGCATGAAGTGAGTCACCGGAAGAATGAAAGTTTCTATGAAATTAATTGTGCGGCATTGCCGACGAATTTAATCGAATCTGAGCTTTTTGGATATTCAGGTGGGTCTTTTACAGGTGCAAATCGTGAAGGGAAAAAGGGGCTATTAGAATCAGCGCATAAAGGAACCCTTTTCTTAGATGAAATTGGTGAAATGCCGCTTGAAATTCAAGCGAAGCTTTTGCAAGTATTGCAAGAAAAAACGTTTCGTCCTATAGGCGGAAGAGAATTAAAAAAGGTGGACGTTAGAATTGTAGCGGCAACAAATAGAGATTTAAGTACGATGGTGAAACAAGGAACATTCCGGAAAGATTTATACTATCGTCTGAATGTCATTCCAATTTCAATTCCACCACTTCGGGAGAGAACAGAAGACATTTTGCCGCTCATCTATCATTATTTACAGCATTTTAATAAAAAGTACGGACGGGATGTAAAGTTAGCTCCTAGTACGTTACAAATGTTTGTAGGGTACCCTTGGGAAGGAAATAATAGAGAGATTGAAAATGTAATTGAACGAATTGTTATCACTGCAGATGATTTTGTAATGGTAGAAGATTTGCCACTATCTATGCAAGAGGCCACAGTTGAACAATCCGGACAAAGTCTTTATAGAATGCTGGAAGAGGTAGAGAGAAATATTATTCTTAAAGCGTATAAAACGTATGGATCAAGTTATAAAGTGGCTGAGTTTTTACAAATAAGTCAATCTGCTGCTACTAGGAAGATTAAGAAGTTCATAGAGGAGGAAGAAAACATTGGATAAAAAAGCGACGTTCGTAAACTTAGAGAAAAAAGCGATGTATATAAATGGTGAGTGGATTACACTGCAAGAACAAATCGAAGTGAATAATCCAGCGACAAAGGAAGTATTTGCAACTGTACCAAAGGGCGGGATTACAGAGGCAAAGCAAGCAGTTGATGCTGCACATGAGGCTTTTAAATTATGGTCAAAATTAACGGCAGCGGATCGCGCAGTAAAGTTAAAAAAATGGTTCACGCTCATTGATGAAAATAAAGAAGAAATTGCAGCAATCATGACGAGAGAGCAAGGGAAGCCGTTTGCAGAAGCACTTGGTGAAGTGAATTATGCAAATAGTTTTGTTGAATGGTACGCAGAAGAAGGAAAGCGAATATACGGTGAAATGATTCCTGCTTCTCATCCGAATAAGCGTATTTTAGTTATGAAGCAACCAGTTGGGGTTATGGCAGCTATTACGCCTTGGAATTTCCCGGCTGCTATGATTACGAGAAAGGTAGCTCCAGCACTTGCAGCAGGCTGTACGGCAGTTGTGAAACCAGCGAGTCAAACGCCATTAACTGCATTGAAGTTAGTTGAATTAGCACATGAAGCAGATATTCCAAAAGGTGTAATAAATATTGTAACAGGTAGTGCAAAAGCAATTGCTGATACGTGGATGGAAGATGAGCGCGTTCGAAAAGTTTCCTTTACAGGATCAACTGAAATTGGAAAAGAATTAATGGCTAGCGCTGCGCAAACGATGAAAAAGGTTTCGCTTGAATTAGGTGGTCACGCTCCATTTATTGTTATGAATGATGCTGATTTAGATAAGGCGGTAGAAGCGGTAATTGGTTCGAAATTCCGTAACGCAGGACAAACGTGTATATGTACAAACCGCATCTTTGTTCAAGAAGAAGTGTATGAAGAATTTGCAGGGAAGTTCACAACAGCTGTAGAGCAGCTTAAAGTCGGAGATGGATTCGGCGAAGGAACAACTGTAGGTCCACTTATTGATGCGAATGCAGTTTCGAAAGTACAAGAACATATTGAAGATGCAATTCAAAAGGGCGGAGAAGTTTTATACGGTGGCCATAAATTTGCAGAGTTAGATGGTTATTTCATTCAGCCAACAGTAATTGGATTGGCAAATGACACGATGCTTTGTATGAATGAAGAAACATTTGGACCGGTTGCACCAGTTGCGAAATTTAAAACAGTTGAAGAAGTAATCGAACGAGCAAATAATACACCATATGGCTTGGCTGCTTATATTTTCACAAAAGATATTAGCCAAGCATTCCAAATTAGTGAAGCGTTAGAGTACGGAATTATCGGCTTAAACGATGGCCTTCCATCAGTTGCACAAGCACCATTTGGAGGCTTTAAAGAAAGTGGTATCGGCCGTGAAGGAGGCCATTTCGGTATCGAGGAATATTTAGAAATTAAATATATTTCGTTAGGACTATAAGTAGTATACTAGAATCTCTATAAGGTAACAGAGAAGGAGATTCTAGTATGGTATATTGGCTATTATTACTCGTAACAATTATTTTTGAAGTAGCTGGAACGATTGCGATGAAGTTATCGAACGGTTTAACAAAGCTTGTTCCAAGTGTACTTATTTTCGTATTCTATGGAATTTGTTTCAGCGTGTTTGCTATCGTTGTTAAAAAGATTCATTTAAGCATTGCTTATGCAATTTGGTCTGGTGTGGGAACGCTACTTATTACAATCATTAGTGTGTACTTTTTTAAAGAGCATATTAATTTATTCCAAGCATTTTGTATTCTCTTTATTGTTTTAGGAGTAATTGGACTGAAAGTGTCATCGGCATCATAAAAGGCTATCTTCCGGCGTGGAAGATAGCCTTTTATTTTTATTAAAACGCCCAGTTACCTTTACGGAAGATCGGCTCATGTCTTCCATCAGCTGTAATGCCGTCGATATCAAGCTCAGCTGATCCAATCATGAAGTCTTCGTGTGTAATACTAGCGTTTGCGCCATTTTCAGCAAGTTCTTCTTTAGACATTGTTTTTCCGCCAATTAAGTTAAATGCATAAGCATTTCCGATTGCAAGGTGGCAAGATGCATTTTCATCAAATAGCGTATTGTAGAATAAAATATTTGTGTTTGAAATTGGTGAATCATGAGGTACTAAAGCTACTTCGCCTAAGAAGTGAGAACCTTCATCTGTTTCTACTAAATGTTTTAAAGCCTCTTCACCAGATTCAGCTTTATAGTCTACGATACGTCCGTTTTCGAATGTTAATGTAAAGTTATCGATAATATTACCTGCAAATGCTAACGGTTTTGTGCTGGATACTTGGCCGTTCACACCTGTTTTAAGAGGCATTGTAAATACCTCTTCAGTTGGAATGTTAGCCATAAATGCTACGTTCTTTTCATTTAAGCTACCAGCACCAGCCCATACATGCTTCTCTGGAAGTTCGATTGTTAAGTCTGTTCCAGGGCCTGTATAGTGAAGAGCTTTATAATGTTTTTCGTTTAAGTAATCTACTTTTGTATGTAGTGTTTCATCATGTTCTTTCCATGCTTCCACAGGATTTTCTAAATCAGCACGAGTAGCTTTGAAGATAGCATCCCATAGTTTTGTTTCTTGTTCTTCTGGCGCTACGTCAGGGAATACTTTTGCAGCCCATTCTTTCGTAGGAACAGAAATTACGCACCAGCTTACTTTATCTGCTTGCACATAATCACGGTATACTTTCATCGCTTCTCCAGCTACTTTATGAGCTGTTGCAATTTTCTTTGGTTCTACACCTTTTAATAGATCAGGATTCTCTGCATAGATGGACATAAATGCAGCGCCTTCTTTTGCTAATTCTTCACGAGCATGTGCTTTCCAAGAAGGGAATTCAGAGAAAGCTTCTTCAGGAGCTAGATCGAACTTTAAGCGTGTTAACGTCTCATCATTCCAATCAACATATACGTGTTTTGCACCAGATTTATATGCTTTTTCTGTAACGAGGCGTACAAACTGTACAGCCTCAAGAGGTGCACTGATTGATAAAGTTTGTCCGGGTTGAATATTAACACCAACATTGACTGCAAGGGCAGCATATTTCTCTAACGTTTGTTCAAATGACATATGTATAATCTCCTTTAGTTTGAAAGATTTCTTACTATATATAATACAAGAAAATTCTAAAAATATATATAAATATAACGTAAAAAGAGAGCTCAAAATGTATTGAGCTCTAATAGTTATTTAATCGAAGAAGCAAATTGTTCTACAGTCGTTGTATGGTGTATGCGAACACGCTTCATTTTTAACAACTCATCAGGTTCACCCTTCGTAATGAATTGTCCAGGCTTCGTTGTTGTTGCAAATTGATAGTGTTTCTTTGTTTCTGCGACAACTTTATCATCTACATGACCGAATGGATAAGCAATTGCGATAACAGGCTTACCTGTTATTTTTTCTAGCTTTTCTTTTGATCCTTTTAACTCTTCGTCATAGTTTGTAATTTTCGGCAAGTCTGCGTGTGTTGCTGTGTGAGATTGTACAGAAAAAATACCTGAATCAACCATTTCTTTTATTTCAGATGTAGAAAGAGCGCCTTCCACATCAACGTTATCAACAATCATATATTCTGTTGCTGCTGGTTTAAATTTATCGTCTTTTAGTTTTTGTAAAACATGAAATGCATTCATATTATTTTTCATACCGTCATCAAATGTAACGAAAATCGGCTTGTTTACTTTATTTATATCGCTCCAGCGTTCAAATGTTAATAATGTATAACCATTGTCTTTTAAATACTTCATTTGTGCTTCAAAGTTAGCAGGCGATACGAATAAATCTTTAATACCTTGTCCATGATAATCATCAATTGCGTGGTACATAAGAACAGGAACTTTTTGCTCGAAAGTAATAGTAGATTTCGTAAGTGGAATAGCTTTTCCGCCCTCTGTTGTTCCTGTTGCTTCAATTTGGTACTCACCGCGTTTTCCTTCAAATTCTTTTATATCAAAGGGAAATGTAAATTGTTGATTTTTTTCTTTAGAAGAAAAGGATTTAGCACTTTCCTTTCCATCAGCAGTGCGCCAAATTTTATATTGTACTTCGGTTAAAGAATCTTTTATGTCTGTAATATGAATATTTGCGTTTGTAGATTCGTGCGTAATTGGATTATAAGAAATTTTACCTTGTGTTTGTACAGTCTCTGCTTGTTTTTTTACTTCCTGTACCTTTTTCTCTTTTGCTGGTTCTGGGCTAGCATTATTTGTGTTACAGCCTGCTAGAATGGCAGACGTACATAAAGCAATCGCTGCGTATTTTCTCATGAAATCACCTTCTATTGTGTATTATGTTGCATACTTACATTAAAATCCCCACCGCTATAAGAGAGGTGGGGATATACCCTTGTTCATCATATCATTTGAAGAAAATGAGGGGAATATGATTTTTAGGGGGAGCTATTAGAGCGATAGATTAGTGACTTTGAATAGATGTATTCTTTCGTTTTTTATTAGAATTGATAATAATATAACCGACCACAAAGATAAGAGGAATAATGAAGACATAGATCGGCATTCCCCATACATAATAGCTTTTCATGCTTAAAGCTAGTAAATGTAAGAAGTCGAAAAGAGCGTGGGTTTTCATAATATCCTCCAATGTGTTTTTTCTTTTTTTTACAAATTATAACATTCTATATTTGTGATTTGTATATTTTGGTAAATTATTTAAGCTAATTTTAAAGTAAGAGGAAGGTTTATTAATATGCAATTTTGCATATTTAGAGTAGTTTCTATTAAAATATCAGGATTTTAAACTATAATAAGAACCGGTATAAATGAAAGTAATACTGATGTACGGAGTGGAGAACAGAAATGAAATATAAAAAAATAGTATATATTCTGCTCATATCGTTATTCATAGTCGGTTGCCAAAGTGAAGTGAGTAAGGCGAATAGTGTGGAAGAGTATATTCCAAAGCATCTGATGAACGCGGAAGTTACGGCGGATATTATGACGATTGAGATGGATCGTGATACCCGTAAAAAAGTAGAGGTTATTACTAAAAAAATGAGTGATCATGTAAAAAATGATAAAGAGTGGTATGTAAACTACATATCGGGGCATATAGATAAGCAGGTGAAGCCTTATCACCCGAATTTTGGTATTACAGAAGAAGAATATAATTTTTTTAGAAATGCCGTTGAGAATAGTAGTTTATCTAATACAAGTGATGGAAAACTTAAATTTAAGCAAAAAAGTAACCATGAGATAGAAATTGTTTCAAGTAAAAATCTGGAGCTATTTCAGCAGCTAGTAATTGATACAGAGAAGAATATAATAAAAACTTCTTTTGGAGAATGTCAGTATGTTGGAGAAACAAAACCATCTTCAGAAAAAAGAATATTAGGTCCAGTGAATGGCAAGCAATGGATGTTACAAAAAAAAGATTTAATCTATTTATTTTCCTTAGGCAAGCTTGAAGGAGAGAATAAATCTGTTATTGATATTTCAGTAAAAGGTATACACGAAGGAAAGCTTATTAGTAAAGAGGAAGTAGTTGAATTCCGTTCGGTTTCATAAAGAATCAAAAAATCACCTTACTTTAACGAGTAAGGTGATTTTTTATTAAATAAACAATCCAGCGATTGTTGCAGATAAAATAGAAGCAAGTGTTGATGCAAATAGCATTTTCCAACCAAATTTAGATACGATGCTTCCTTGTTTTTCAGAAAGGGCACGGATTGTACCAACAATCGCACCAATTTGGCTAATACTCGCGAAGCTAATTAAGAATACTGTAACGATTCCAACTGTACGTGGAGATAATGTTGCAGCAGCGCCTTTTAAATCAAGGATTGCTACGAATTCATTTAAGACAATCTTCGTACCCATAATACCACCAGCTGGGATAATATCTTGAGTTGGAATACCCATTAAGAATGCGAATGGAGAAAGTATATAACCGAAGATTTGTTGTAAAGTAACAGCATATCCCATTGCACCTGAAGCAGCGCTAATTACGTAGTTTACAACTTCCATAACACCAATGAAGGCAATCATTAATGCAGCAACGATACCAGCTACTTTTAACCCATCAAGCGCACCGTTAATCATAGCGCCGATAAAGCTATCTCCGAATAGGTTTCTATCAAATTTTTGAATCACTTCGTCTTCTTTTTTCGTATCAACTGGTGTTAATAACGAACAAACGATTAAGCTTGAGAATAAGTTTAGCGGAAGAGCCGCTAATACATATTTCGCATCTAACATCATAACGTATGATGCTGTAACAGAAGCAGAAACTGAGCTCATCGCAGAACAACAAATGATAAACATACGGTTTTTATTAAAATGTTGTAAATCATTTTTAATAACGATTAACGCTTCACTTGAACCGAAGAATACAGAATTTACTGCGTGGAATGATTCAACGCGTGGTAAACCAGTAATTTTTGAAAGTGCACCGCCGACAATACGAACGATGAATGGTAAAACACCTAAATAACTAAAGATAGAAAGTAGTGCTGAGAAAAATACGATAATTAATAATACATTTAAGAAAAAGACAAAATCTCTTTGAATTCCATTAAAGAGAAAATCGACACCTGTCGTACCAAGTTTAATTAGTTTGTTGAAAACTTTACCAATGAAGATGATAATTTGCTGTCCGATCTTTGTGCCAAACATAAACCAACCGATTAAAATTTGGAAACCAATCATAATAGCAATTGCACGGAAGTTGATTTTACTTCTATTGTTTGACAAAGCAAAGCATAAACCTAAAACGACAAGAATACCGATAATGCTCATTACATATTGCATGTAGTTGCCCCTTTCAGAAGTTCGTATAAAGTTTTTACATAAAACGCTCGTTATATTACTAAAAATAAAGTAATGGAAGTTTCATGTCATACGTAAGATGTCTGACCTTTTTGAAAAATAAAAAAAAGACTCCTATTGATTCACTTTCATCTATAAGAGAAAGCTAATCAATAGGAGTCTTTTTTATACATAGGCTAATATTCATTAGTTTTCCCCATAGTCCAGCAATTTAAGGTTGCCGGGTAGAAACTCTCGATCCATATTATCGACTATATATGAGGTAACATCGTCCGTATTAAATTAGTAGTAGCGTAACATTACTAGAGAACTATCGTCAATAGCTTTTTTTCTTCCAATAGAAATAGACCATATAAGTATGATAAAATGTAACGCAGTGTTATGAAAAAGAGAGGTCGGAAAATGAGTACAAAAATGACGCCACCAGTTGAAAAAAACGAGTTTATAGATGTAGTGTTTGAAGATTTAACACATGATGGTGCCGGTGTTGCGAAAGTGAAGGGATATCCTATTTTCGTAAAAAACGGATTACCAGGTGAGGAAGCGCAAATTAAAATTATTAAAGTGAAGAAAAACTTCGCGTTTGGTCGTTTAATGAAGCTTCATCAAGAAAGTCCATATCGTAAAGATGCAGAATGCCCCGTGTACAACGAGTGCGGAGGTTGCCAGCTTCAGCACTTAACGTACGAAGGACAATTAAAAGCGAAAGAGAAACAAGTACGTGACGTTATGCAGCGCATCGGCGGATTAAGCGATGTTCCTGTTCATCCTGTACTGGGCATGAAGAACCCGTGGGTATACCGTAATAAAGCACAAGTACCAATTGGAGAACGCGAAGGTGGACTTGTAGCTGGTTTCTATCGTCAAGGAACGCATGACATTATTAATATGGAATCATGCTTAATTCAGGCGGAAGAAAACGATACATTAATTCAAGAAGTAAAACGTATTTGTGAAAAAAACGGTATTTCGGCGTATAACGAAGAGCGTAACAAAGGAACACTTCGCCACGTAATGGCTCGCTACGGACAAGTAACAGGGGAGATTATGCTTGTCTTCATTACACGTACAGTTGAACTGCCAAATAAAGAAGCAATCATTGAAGAAATCGCAGCGAAATTCCCAGAAGTAAAATCAATCGTTCAAAACGTAAACACGAAACGTACAAACGTTATTTTCGGAGACAAAACGACAGTACTGTACGGATCAGAATATATTTATGACTTTATCGGTGACATTAAATTTGCGATTTCAGCACGTTCATTCTATCAAGTAAACCCAGAACAAACGAAAGTGCTATACGATAAAACGTTAGAATACGCAAAGTTAAATGGTAACGAAACAGTAATCGATGCCTATTGCGGAATCGGATCAATCTCCTTATTCCTAGCGCAAAAAGCGAAAAAAGTATACGGTGTTGAAATTGTTCCAGAAGCAATCGAGGACGCAAACCGAAACGCAGCACTAAACAACATGACAAATGCTGAATTTGGCGTAGGAGAAGCAGAAGTAGTCATTCCAAAATGGTACAAAGAAGGCGTAATTGCCGACACAATGGTCGTAGACCCACCGCGTAAAGGCTGTGACGAAGCATTACTAAACACAATCATCGATATGAAGCCAAAACGCGTCGTATACGTATCATGTAACCCAGCAACATTAGCACGCGACTTAAAAGTACTAGAAGAAGGCGGATATAAAACACAGGAAGTACAGCCTGTTGATATGTTCCCGCATACGACTCACGTAGAGTGTGTGGCTTGGCTTAAGTTGGTATAATAGAAAAGCAGTTGATATAGAAAAAATCTATACCACCTGCTTTTTGGTTTATAAAAATACCATTCAGCAACGATTTTAGTTAAAATGAATATTGCTGATTTTCACAAAATATAAATGTCCAAATGTACTTTTGCTATTTGGCTTTATATTTTTAAATTGAGAGTTTGAAATTGTATTCATATTGAGAGGATTTGAATTTGAAATGATAGATAATTTTTGGGATAATTTACCACGACCGTTTTTTGTACTTGCACCAATGGAAGATGTGACAGACGTTGTTTTTCGTCACGTAGTAAGTGAAGCTGGTTGCCCAGATGTATTTTTCACAGAGTTTACAAACTCGGATAGCTATTGTCATCCAGAAGGTATGAAAAGTGTACGTGGCCGTTTAATTTTTACAGAAGATGAACAGCCGATAGTCGCGCATATTTGGGGAGATACTCCTGAATATTTCCGCCAAATGAGTATTGGTATGGCAGAGCTAGGATTTAAAGGTATCGATATTAATATGGGCTGCCCTGTACCGAATGTAGCATCAAGAGGAAAAGGTAGTGGCCTTATTCTACGTCCAGACGTTGCGGCAGAACTTATTCAAGCAGCAAAAGCGGGCGGACTACCTGTCAGCGTAAAAACACGACTTGGCTTTAAAGAGTTAAGTGAGTGGGAGGATTGGTTAACGCACATTTTCAAACAAGATATTGCGAACCTTTCTATTCACTTACGTACAAGAGAAGAAATGAGCCAAGTAGATGCGCACTGGGAACTAATTCCAGAAATTAAAAAATTACGTGACCGCATTGCACCAAATACGCTAATAACAATCAATGGAGACATTCCTGATCGTCAAACTGGAATGGAACTTGCTGAAAAATACGGTATTGATGGCGTTATGATTGGACGAGGTATCTTTAAAAATCCATTTGCTTTTGAAAAAGAGCCAAGAGAACATAGCAGTAAAGAACACCTTGATCTTCTAAGACTACAGCTTGATCTTCAAGATCAATATGCAGAAGTACTACCACGCTCAATCACAGGGCTTCATCGCTTCTTCAAAATTTATGTAAAAGGCTTCCCTGGAGCTGCTGAACTAAGAAATCAATTGATGAACACGAAATCAACTGATGAAGTGCGTGCGTTGCTTGATAAGTTTGAGGCGAGTGTTGATAAGGATGGAGATAGTGAAACAGTGTAACTTTTGAAAGTTAGAGGGGATAGGGTGTAGCGATTTTATGAGTGTTTGTTTCATTTTAATTAAGGTGAACCGTATCATAAGTAAGTGAGGTATTCTATGTAAAACAAGGGTAAGAAAAGAATACAGGAGAAAATTGAAAATGGCAGGTTGGTCTTGATTTTCACTGATATTATCATGTTTATTTTATTATGCCTATAACTTGGAGGCTATGTGAATGTTAAGTGATCAGACGAGATATTCTAGGCTCGCGAATATAACAAAAATAATAAATACAAAATTAGAACTACGTGAAGTATTGCAGCGTGTAACAATGGCGATATCAGAGGAGATTGTTAGGTGCAACGCTGTTGGAATTTATTTACCTCAGGAAGATGGAACATTTAGAGGTTTTGCAGGAAAACCAGAGACCATAAATGGCGTAACGCTCGATACTCAGGTAATTGATCCTGAAATAGACTTACTGGCAAAAGAAGTTATTGAAACCAAAAAAACCATTTATATTCCTGATACATCAAAGGATCATCGGCCGGATCCGAGACCAGTTGCTGCGTTCAAAATTAAGTCCTTATTAGCCCTGCCTATCTCATTTGGACAAGAGTTATTTGGTCTGGTTTTTTTATTTGATTATGGAGTTCCAATGAACTTAACAGATTCAGAGATTCAAAGTGTTGAAGCTTATGTAAATATGGCTGCGGTCGCAATTCAAAATGCAAATAATTTAACACAAAAGGAAAACCTTATTGCCGAGAAGCAGCTATTACTAGATGTTACCCGTGATTTATCAATGTGTTCCTCGATACAGGAGAGTTTTGATAAATGTTTTTTTTACTTAGGACAGATTTTAGAGAGTAAAAACATGGCTGCCCACCTTTTAGATCCGCTAGACAAAACAACGATTAAAACAACAAAGTTAAGCAAGGACTGTGATTGGACAGAAGCGGATTGGATGGAGAAAAGCTATGAAGCCAAGATCCAAGAGGTTATTCAAACAAAAAATATAGATAGTAAGGGTCTACTGATGATTCCATTGGTTTCAATGGGAGAAATATTAGGGGTAATCGTCGTTGGCAAAGAGGGAAAAGCTCACAATTACGATAATTCCCAAATTCAACTGGCAAAATCTATCGTTGATGCCACAGCTCCTACGTTTTCAAACTTGTTATATATGGATCAACTTGAAAGTATGGTGGAAGAGCGAACGAGAGAACTAGCTGCTGCTAATGAAAAAGTTACAAGTGTGATTGAAAGTATTACGGATGGATTCTTTACTTTGAATAATAAATGGGAATTTACGTACGTAAATAAGCATCAATATTTTCCACAAAGAAAAACAGCAAAAGATGTATTAGGCAAGAATATATGGGATGTTTTCCTGAGTAGCGTCGACGCAGTTATGTATAAGGAATTTCATCGTGCAATGTCAGAGCGAACTACAGTTCATTTCGAATCTTTTTCTATCTCTGATGAATATTGGCACGAAGTTATTGCATACCCGTATGATGATGGTATTTGTTGTGTTTTTAAAAACATAACGGAAAAAAAGCAATATGAGCAGGAATTGAAAAGGTTATCCAACATAGATTTAATAGGGCAAATGGCAGCAGGTATCAGCCATGAGATTAGAAATCCAATGACAACAGTACGAGGGTTTTTGCAGTTATTAAAAGAAGAGAGCATCTATGAGAAACATAATAAGTACTTTAATTTAATGATTGAAGAACTTGACCGTTCCAATTCTATTATTACGGAATTTCTCTCAATGGGTAATACAAAGAAATCGGATTTACAGATGTTAGATTTAAATTCAATTATCCACGATAGTATTCCTTTAATAAAAATTGATACGTATAATCAAAATAAATATATTCAAGTCGATACAAATGACATTCCGGAATTACTTTTAAATCGTAATGAGATACGGCAATTATTAATAAACCTATACCGTAATGGCTTAGAAGCGATGGGCACAGGGAAAGTTCTAACCATTAGCACCTACAAGGAAGGTCGAAATTGTGTGGTGCTTGCAGTGCGGGATCAAGGAAAAGGTATCAGGCCTGAAGTATTAGAGAAACTGGGTACTCCATTTTACACGACCAAAGATAATGGAACTGGATTGGGATTAGGCGTATGTTATGCTATTGCTGCCCGGCATAATGCGAAAATAGAAATTCAAACAGGCTCGGAAGGCACTACCTTTTTTGTTAAATTTAATTATGAAAATAATGAACAATAACCTCATTTAGATTAGTTACGGTGAACCGTACCACAAGTGATAGTAAAGCGAAAGTTTGAGATGGAAATTTTTATGGGGTATTTTTAATTAAAGGTCTCTTCAATAAGTTATAGACTTATAACTTATTGAAGGGATTTTTTTATTAATTATTTATTACCATAACATGCGTATTTAGTAATATGCTACATTGGAAATATGATACAATAAATTTAAGGTGAGAAATACTAAAAGGATTACAGGGGTAAAAATTAAATTTTAATTTTTTTAGTAAAGGAGAAATTATGGATCAATATATTATAACTGATGCAGATGTTCAGGACATATTACAACAAACAGGATTAATAGCAACATCTATTAATAAGTTACCTAAAAGTGGGCAAAGGCAGGTATTTCAAGTAACCCTTAGTACTGGGAATATAAGTATACTTAAATTCGTTGATGTTTCACCATATGTTACATTTAATAGATTGGCATTTAAAGAAATAACAGATAATGATTTTGAATCAGAACGCGATTATGAAATAGAAGCTAGATCAAAAAGAATTATTAGAGAGCTTAACGCATCAAAAAGGTGCCCTATTCTACCCCAATTAGAGATTTTTGAAGAGCATCAAATGTTATTAAAAGGGGATTATCGTTTCATTTATTATTTTGAAACAAGATTTGAGGGAGATACGCTAAATAGTAGTGAGTTGTATCGAAATCCTCAAAATATTGATACGATTATTACATTTTTATTCCAAATGGTTAATCAAGTTAAAGTAATGCATGATAGTGGATATGTACATAGAGATTTAACACCAAGGAATATTATATACCATCAAGATAACTTTAAAATAATTGATGCTGGATTGGTAAAATCAAATGAAGAGGAAAAGCTTACTGGTACAAGAATGGCGATAGGAACTCCTTATTATATGGCCCCTGAGCAAGAAAAAAGAGCTTCCGATTATACATGGGACTTTAGAACAGATTTATTTCCATTGGGCTTAATTGCAATAGAAATATTTCTCCCAGAAACTCGTTCGATAGGTATGAAACAAATACGGGATATGCATTATGTATTCCAGTTATGGAAAGAGAAAGATTCTAGTTCTAAGTCTGTAACATTATTTAGTAAAGTAATATCTAGATTAGCAACACAACAAAGGCATAGAAGATGGTCAAATTTAGATGAACTATTAAATGAATTAGAAAACCTAATGGGTCAGGAGGAAGAATAATGATTTTTGCACAACATGGTCCAGCTTGGAAGCCGAAGTTAGATAGATTTTATGCTAAAAGGTTAATAGATGGTGTAATTTGGGATCCAAGAGAAGAAACTATAAGCAGAATTAAAGATGTAAGAGAAGAGAATAGCGATTATTCTTTAGGGAAAAATATGGTAGATTTAAAAGTATATTACAAACAATTTTCTGGATCGATTCCTAAAAAATTGAATGATCTCTCTTATTTTCCCGAACAAGATATAGATAGAGCTTTTTTAAGAAACACCAACAATATTGAAAATCTAGTGGAGAGTGCTATAGATTTTCAATTGGATTTTGATGTAGATGCATTGATGGCCCCATCACTATATCTATATAGCTTTAATGACAGAATAGTTGATAAACTCTTTGATATATGGGAAATTTTTAGTGAGAGTGTATCTAATCGAGGAATAGAAGCTGAGAAATACGTCTCAGTTATTTTTAGTGAAAGTGCGCTCGAAAATAAATCATATATTGCAGACTTTTTGGATGATTTTAGTGATATATCTAATAATTTTGATGGAATATACATTACTATTGATAGAGAAAATAATAATAAACATAGGCATTATTTTAATCCTACTCGACTTCAAAATATGCTTCAATTCATTTATGACTTAAAAAATCTTGGTTTAAAAGTTATCATTGGTTATGTTGGAATAGAAAGTATCCTATATTTTGCTGTTGGGGCTGAAGCGATTGGTACGGGCTGGTTTTATTCGCTAAGGAACTTTAACAAGGAGCAAAAAGGTTTAGAACCAGTTGATGGTATGGGAAGGCAAAAGAAAAGATATACTTCCATGAAAATGCTAGTGGAATTAGCAATAGAAGATGAAATATTTAGTATTCCTGATGAACATAAGGATGAAATGTACGAAAGTATTCTATGTGATTGTGAGCTAGATGACAAAATAAACTCAGGAAATATAGAAAGTATAAACTTAAATGAAATTTATCAACAATATTTTGAAGCCTTGAAAAAAGTTGTTGAAGAAATTGTTGATAAAGAAAGCATTGATGAAAAATTAAGGCTGGTAAATGAAATAGTTAATACAGCAGAATCCCATATAAACCGTTACAATGAATTGAAGCCACTACAAAGGGTTAACGGTAGGCATATAGAGAACTATAAGAATGCCTTAAATGGATTTCAGGAAGATAATTTTATTATTTTATAAGCAGTATAATAAAAGAAGCTATTAATAATTTAAATAGCTTCTTTTATTGGGTTGAAATAGAGAAAGTTGAAGTTTCCAACTGATATTTGGCAATACTAGAAATTAATGAAGGATTAACCGTAAATTTCAAAGTTTCTTTTTTAGGATTAAATAGGTGCTCGATTTTATTATTAGAAACACCAATTAGTCCAACATTATAGGTTTGAAAGTAGTCTAATTTATTTTGTTTTAATTTATTTGCTAATTCTATTGGTAAAACTACATATGAATAAGATGAAAATTTTTTATTGATGGAAGCCTGGAGTATGGCTTTTTTCCATTTTTGTAACTTTGCTTCATAAGATATGAATTGTAATATAGGAAATTCAAATTCCTCAGATATAATATATCGATTCGAATTAATTTCTGTAACTATATTTGCCTTAATTAACTTAGATAATATGGCGCTTAATGTTTTTTCTCCATAATCCGTACTTTTTTGTAGATGATTAAAGGTACGAATCGCTTTTTTGTGTAAAAAAGCTAATACTTTAGCACACTGGTAAGATGAAAGTAAATTCGCTTGATCATAACTTAGTAAGTTGGAATCGTTAATAATTACCTGAACTATATCTACATTTCCAAAACGTGCATTAAACTCCGTTAGGATTTTTTCGTTTGTATCTAAATCTGTTTCTTTTAGTTGTATAAATTTATTTTGTAAGCATAATTCGCTTGTGAACATTTAAAACACCTCTCATTAATCTTATATCATATTTTATAATTATGTGTAACTATATTTGATTTAATGGAAGGAAATTTATTGAATATTTACCCATAATATTATATATGATA
>NZ_JBHWYR010000052.1:0-37242 GCF_042728695.1 Bacillus sp. NPDC060175 | reverse complement strand
ATAAAGGAGTGTGTAGAATGAAATATGAAAAATTATCAAAAAAGATTATACAAGGGATTGGAGGAAAGGAGAATGTCAAAAGCGTTGTCCATTGCGCTACGCGTCTTCGCTTCCAACTAAATAATAAAACGCTTTTAGACAAAGAAAAGTTAGAACATTTAGAAGGGATACTTAGTGTTGTTGAGAGTACAGGACAAATTCAAATTGTAATTGGTTCAAATGTTGCAGATGTGTACAATGATTTAGTTCAAGTAGGAAACTTTAATAGTGGATCTGTTCAATCAAATAATCAACCAAAAGAAAAGGTAAAGCTCACAGCAATGATTTTCGAATTAATCTCTGGTACGTTTACACCACTCTTAGCACCACTTGCTGGAGCTGGGATGTTAAAGGCGATATTAGCAGTATTAGTTATGTTTGGTGTTCTTTCTGAAAAAAGTGGTACGTATGGAATCCTAGCAGCAGCAGGAAATGCTATTTTATACTTTTTACCTGTTATGATTGGTATTACTCTTGCTATTAAACTTGGTGCTAATGGATATATGGGTGGAATTATTGGAGCTTCATTATTAGAACCGAATTTTACTAGTCTAATGAGCAATGGAGATACAACTTCATTCTTGGGAATTCCTGTCCTATTAATGGATTATTCTTCAAGTATCGTTCCATCCTTTATTGCTGTACTTATTTATGCACAATTGGAGAAGTTCCTAAAAAAAGTTATCCATAAAGATTTACAATTATTTCTTTCTCCAATGATTTCATTGATTATTATAGTTCCATTAACAGTACTAGCGTTTGGGCCATTCGGAATTTATGTAGGAAAAATGATTACCTCTAGTATTAACTTTTTAAGCGAACACAGTGGATTACTGACTGGTGCAGTGATTGGAGGTACAATGATTATTTTAGTTGTCTTTGGACTTCATTGGGCACTCATTCCAATGAGTATCGAAAACTTAACGAATGGTGGAGATCCAATAGATCCAATGTGGGCAGCAAGTACATTTGCACAAATGGGAATCGCTTTAGGGATTTTCCTGAAAACGAAAGACAAAAAACTAAAATCTCTAGCAGGATCTACTACAATTACTGGTTTACTTTCTGGTGTAACAGAACCAATTATTTATGGCTTAATTTTAACTCATAAACGTACCCTAGCTTACGTCATTATTGTTGGTGCTATCGGAGGCGCATTTATTGGGTCATTTAAAGCCGAAGCGAAAGCGTTTATGCTGCATAGTATTTTTACACTAGGTGGTTCTACCACTCCATGGTTACCTTACTTTTTCATGATCTTACTTACAGTTGGTGGAGCTACACTGCTTACTTATTTCTTTGGATATGAAGATAAACCTTCAAAACAGAAGGGAAAGATGGAAGGGGAACCTAAGCAGCTGAGTAATCCTAATAACACGAAAAAAGTATTAAACAAACAAATAATTAACAGCCCATTATCTGGACAAGTCATCCCATTATCACAAGTAAACGATCAAGTATTTTCATCCGAAGCAATGGGTAAAGGTATAGCCATTGATCCTAATAAGGGTGAGGTGATTTCCCCAGTAAACGGGACTGTGACTACTATGTTTCCAACTGGACATGCAGTGGGAATTACCTCAGATGATGGAATCGAGATTTTGATTCATGTAGGAATTGATACAGTTCAATTAGATGGAAAGTATTACACTAAGCTTGTAGAGACAGGAGATTCAGTGTCGATGGGGCAATCTTTAATTCAATTTGAAATCGATAAAATTAAAGAAGCTGGATATGAAACAACGACACCTATTATTGTGACAAATAGCAATCAATTTCTAGATATTATTCAAACGACGAATCAATCCGTCTCAACTAATACTAATTTATTAACAATAGTTAAATAGGGGGTATTAAATATGAAACCATTCACTAAACCGTTTCCTGAAAATTTTTTATGGGGTGGAGCAACAGCAGCGAATCAAATTGAAGGGGCTTATAAAGAAGGTGGAAAGGGTCTTTCTACAGCAGATGTACTACCAAATGGTGTCTTTAGCCCACCAAATTTCTTACTAAATAGAGATTGCCCTTATCATACTGCAATTGACTATTATCATAACTATAAACAAGATATTGCTCTCTTTGCAGAAATGGGATTTAAATGCTTCCGTATGAGTATAGCATGGACTCGAATTTTTCCAAATGGTGATGAGTCTCAACCAAGTATAGAAGGATTAGCTTTCTATGATCAAGTATTTGCCGAATTGAAAAAATACCACATTGAGCCTATCGTAACAATATCTCATTATGAAATGCCTCTCAATTTAGTGAGAAAATATGGAGGATGGCGAAATCGTAAACTTATTGATTTTTATTTAAATTTTGCTACTACTTTATTTGAACGCTATAAACACGTGAAATATTGGTTGACGTTTAATGAAATTAATTTTGTAATTCATGCTCCTTTTACTGGTGGGGGACTCGAGTTTAAAGAAGGGGATCATAAGCAAAATATACAGTATCAATCGGCTCATCATCAATTTATCGCAAGCGCTTTAGCTGTAAAAGCAGGTCATGAAACGATAAAGAATAGTAAGATAGGTTGCATGCTTGCCTATGCACCAACTTATCCACATACTTGTAATCCTGAAGATGTATGGAAAGCTATGATGTTAGATCGTGAAACAGTATTCTTTACTGATGTTCAAGTTCGAGGATATTATCCGTCATATACTGAAAAATATTTCGCTGAAAATCAAATACAAATCACAATGGAACCCGGTGATGAGGAAATTCTCTCATCCCATAAAGTAGATTACCTAGGTTTTAGCTACTATAATAGCGGTACGGCATCTGCATCTCCTGATAAATATGAAACTTCTGCCGGTAACTTACAGGTTGGGGGTGTTAAAAACCCATACCTAAAGGTCTCAAATTGGGGGTGGGAAATTGATCCAAAAGGTTTACGCATAGCCTTGAATTTGTTATATGATCGATACCAAATACCTCTATTCATTGTTGAAAATGGTTTTGGAGCAATAGATGTACTAAATACAGAAGGTACAGTACATGATGATTATCGAATTAATTATTTGAAATCTCATATTACAGAAATGAAAGAGGCCATCACTGATGGAGTCGATTTATTAGGTTATACTACATGGGGACCAATTGATTTAGTAAGTGCATCAACAGCAGAAATGAAAAAGCGTTATGGATTCATCTATGTAGATAAGGATAATGATGGAAATGGAACCCTAAAACGTTATAGAAAAAAAAGTTTTGCATGGTATAAAAATGTTATTGCCTCTAATGGTGATAATTTGGATTCATTTTGAAATTAAATTTTAACACATTATCCGAAAAAATTCTCTTTCCTCAAGCGTGTACAGGGGGATAGCCCAACGATAGGTGGGAGAAATCTTTCGGTTTGGTGCAGCCAAAAGATTTCTGATAAACTAGAAACGGTTCTGTTGTAAAGTTTCTTAACACATAAAACGGTGAGGAAATTACAATTGAATTTTATGAAGCCGCTAATAATTTTTGTAATACGTTATACGACGAAAAGACGAGGTCTGATTGAAGACTTCGTCTTTGTTTATTTCGTTGGAATCTATAATTAAAGAGTATAAAGAGAAGAAATAAAGTAAAGTTATGAACCACCTAACTAACACATATTACTTCATAATGCACTTAGTAATTATATAATTTTTATATAGCTATATGGTTTATTATTTTGCAGTAGGGGGGATTTTGAAAAAGAAAGAAGAAGCATATTATCTGCATGTGTGCTAAGGGACAAAATTACGAAATTCATTAAAATAGAACCATGGCGTTCATTGAAAGAAGAAATGAATGTTTTAGGTTTCACGGACAGTGATATTTTTTAAGCTCAAATGGTATTATATGATCCGAATAAAGGCAATAAGCAAAAATAAAAGCAAGATAATAGGGATCACGCCACACATCCATCAACATAACGTATATTTTTATACAAAATGCGGTCTTTCCACGTAGTTTTTTATTATCTTTTATAGATGTTATAAAAGTAGGCACATCAAATAAACCCTGACGGGTTTCAAATTTTTCGCTATGCTACCTGATGGGCAGAAGTGGTATACTCATACACAACACCTAAAATATCAAAGACTGTTTTTTTCTCATATCTGTGAGATTTTCGTCCGTTTCGCTGTAGGAGGTTAAACAGACGAAGGAGAATCTTTGATAATTCTTGGGTGTTTTTATGTAGTGCTTGATGAAAAAGTAAGAAATAATCTTTAATTATGTACATCGCTTTATATTCACTTAGTTCTTTCTGTTTTTTACGTAACAGGAGTTCTCTCATTTTAAACATAGTAGAAGAACATAATAGGATACTAATGAGTTGTCCATAAAGGTGGCATTCTAATCGCTCTTGTTTAATAGATTTACAACGATGAATTCGAAACCAAGAATTCCATATTTTAAATAACAGCTCAATTTGCCAACGCAGTGAATATAAATCATAGATTTTCTCTTTCGGTACCCATTCCGTAGGAATGTTTGTCATATATACCGTAATTCCTTGTAAAAGTTTCGTACGCTCTGTATATGTAATCGCTTTTTTCTTTTCACGAATAGCTCGATCATGTAGACGTTTCTGTTTTTACTCCTCTGTACATCTATAAACCACAATGCGAGTGGATAGTTTGTCTTTGCTCCCTACATATACATCATGTAATTCATACACTTGGCCAGGTTGTAATTGGTTCATGATGTCTTCCAAATGAATTTGTATATATACCGGTCTCAATTGAGCAGGTTTTGTTTTAAATACCACTGTTTCGAATTCTTTTCTATATATTTTAGTTGGTAATTTAAGACGCGATAAATAATACCCTTCCTTATCTTGGATCGATTTAAAGTCTTGTAAACGAAAATACCCTAAGTCACGAATATATAGTTCATTCTTTTGTGTCATGTCCATTCGAGTCGCCCCATATGCCTGATCACTTCGTTTTCCTGGTTCAATTTTCACATCAGAAAACTCTCCACTCAACAAGTCATACTCTAATTGAATTTTCACACCAGCTGTATGACTACAGCCTCCGGCACCAGGATAAGTAGCTGCGAATCGATCTGGAACTTGAAAGGTTGTAGAATCAAGGATGCGAATCCGCTCAAAGTAAGCAGAAAGAGAATGAGAAATTGTAGATGATCCTCCAATTTTAGCTTGTAGAAGTGTAGTAAATACATTTCGAAAGAAGGCTACAGAAGCCGAGTTAAATCGTCGATTAAGTCCCTCAGGACTTAATAAAATTCCTGTTGAAGTTTCTAATTGACTACAAAGTTGAGTAAGAGAGGTTGTAGCGATTTGTTGATTTAACCATACACACAAAGATAAAAAATGGTGCCCATGGCACTTACGTTTTCGTTTCATTCCACCTGCTTCTATAGCTAATTGATTAAGTGTAGCGGGAGACATATATCGATATAACTCTTCGGCAAATAAAGACAGCTCTTGTTTTTGATGCATATTCATAAAAAGCACGTCACCCTTTCTCATTAACATAAGAGAATAGTAACGTGCTTTTAAGTTTAAGAATAGTCTAAATCCTTAAGTTGATGGATGTGGGGTAGCACCACACATCGCCATCAAGCTAAGAAAAGCATATACAGTAAAGCATCACATTCTTATTACTTTTTTTCAGGAAGAACAATTCCTTTATATAATTGAACTGTAATAAGGTAATAGATCGAATAGATAACTACGAAAATCAAGATTGGTAACCAAATACGGAAATATGGGTCAATTAAGATGAAACCAAAAATCTTCATACCCAATAATACATGAATTATACCTACTATCCCTGGAAATAAAAACACTAAAAATAACTCTGTATAAATGGATTTTGCTAATAATTCATGACGAACTCCAATTTTACGAAGCATTTCATAGCGTACAATATCTTTTGATGCACCAGAAAGGATCTTAAACATTAAGCAGCTTGCCATCATCGCAAGGAAAGCAATACCTAAAAAGAAACCCATAAATACTGTTCCGCTGGCACTGGCGTAAATCCCAGTATATATTTGATATTTACTAAAGATATCTTCAGCTGTGACATTTTTATATTTAACTAGCTGCAACTCGTCAATTTTTTTCCATTTATCTAAATATGATACAAAATCCTCAGTTTTTCCAATTACAACAATATTTTCTTTTTCTTGTATGCCATCGTACATTTTTTGATCTACTATTTTTTTTACTTTTTCCATGTAATTTAAATAGGTTGGTTGAAGAGAGCGTAAAGCGTCATCCCACTCTTCTGGGATAATATTTGTATTCTCCATATTCTTCTCCTCACCATATTTTGAAATTGCTCCTACAGGAGGATTTTCAGAAACTCGTTTTACTTTCCCTCTATCCTTTTTTTCTATTCCAGCTTGCACAAGTGGACGGCTTTTCTCTAGATCTTCTTTTAAGTAGTAAACACATTTATCATCTACTTTATAGTGATATTCATTCTTTTCTTTAAATGTAATACCATCTAAAATATTCTTTTCTTCTGCTGTTGGATTATGAATGACTGTATCGTATATTTCAAGTTGATCCGTCGATTGAATTACGTTATTTTTGAAAGCCATCCCACCTGAAATCGCCCCCGCACCAAGTGCTACTAACATTGCTACTGTTGCAAGTACCTTTGTTAAACTATTAATACGAAAGTTTAATTGAGCAAATGTAAAAGCATTAAGACCTTTCTCACTACGCTTTTTATTACTCTTTAATTTTTTAATAATAAGCGGAAGGACAGAAGTAAATAACATATACGTTCCTGCTGTAGTTGTGAGCATCGCAATCATAGGACCCTGTTCTTTTAACTTATTCATATAAATCATCGAAGCATATCCAATTCCTAATAAAATAATGGCTAAAAATGAAACAATCCCAGTCCACTTACCTTTAAACATTGTACGTTCTGCTGAAGCATCTGCATGTACAAGTTGCAGAACGGAGATGCGTGATAATTTCACACTATTCATAATGGCAGATAACACAAATAATACCAAGAAGAACATACAAGTAACTAACATAGATGGTACATAAAAGCCTTGGTAACCACTCGCAGTAAAATCCAGTTGCTTCATGAGGAGTGTACCAATCCCTTGTGAAAGCCCTATTCCTACTGTAATTCCAATTACTAAGGATACTGCCCCAATAATAATCGTTTCCAGAAACATAAGTAATGTAACCTTATGTTTTTTTGCACCTAACATCATATACATCCCAAATTCTTTTTGGCGAAGAGACATCAAAAAAGAATTTGCATATAGAACATAGAAGAATGTAATGATTGCTAATAGAGCTGAACCTGTTTGAAAAACAGGTGCAATTGACCGAATAGTAGTATTTGCTTCAACAAATGCTTTATTTAATGCTAGCGTTTGAAACATGTAAAAAATTGAAATTGACATAACAAGACCAACTAGTAAAACAATATAATCTTTTAGCTTACTTTTTAGTCCTGATATAGAAAGTTTAAATATCATGGTGGGTATCCTTTCTTATCCTTTTTGTGTACCTAAATCCGCAAGTACATCTAAAATTTCTTTATAGAACACTTCACGCGTACCACTACGATGAATTTCTTTATATAACTCACCATCTTGAATGAACAAAATGCGCTGGCAATAACTTGCACTATATGGATCATGCGTAACCATCATAATCGAAACATCTTGTTTTTTATTTAAATTTTTCATTGCTTCTAAAAGGCTTGTTGCATTTTTTGAATCCAGTGCCCCTGTTGGCTCGTCCCCTAAAATAATTGCTGGTTCATGTACAAGCGCGCGTGCTGCCGCGGAACGTTGTTTTTGTCCACCAGATACCTCAGATGGATATTTTTGAAGTATTTCTGAAATCCCTAACATATTGGCTACTTTCTTTACTTTTGGACCAATCTTACGCGATGGGACTCCTTGAAGTGAAAGTGGAAGTGCAATATTTTCATAAATAGATAGATTCTCTAATAAATTGAAGTCTTGAAAGATAAATCCTAATTTGTGAGAGCGAAAGTCTGAAAGCTCTCCTTGCTTCATTTTAGTGATATCGATACCAGCAATTTCAACAATGCCGCCAGTTGCTACATCTAATGTTGAAATTACATTTAATAATGTTGTTTTTCCTGAACCAGACGGTCCCATGATTCCAACAAATTCTCCCTCATGAATCGAGAACGATACATCTCTTAAAGCGTGTGACTGATTTTCACCTTTTTTACCGTACACTTTTTGAACATTTTTTACATTTACAACTGAGTTGTTCATAATATTCTCCTACCTTTGTTTTTAACTCGATAAATTCATTATTTATTTTTTTAGTTTTTCTTTTGCTTTCTCAGGAACTTCTTTTTCCCGCACTTTCTCAAATTCGTAAACATACTTTCCTTTTACATGAACCTTTAAATAAGAATCTGGATAATTATCCTTACCAGAAACCCCCACTTTAATGGTATTTTCATCGCCTGATTCATCAACTCCGTTTAACATGTAAAAATATCTCTTACCATCAGGTTTTGCTTCCCCTTTTGTAAGGACGTACACATCTTTTTCTTTCACTAATGGATTAAATCTATCTATTGTTTCTCCTCCCATATAAGTTAATAATCCACCTCCTACAACAACTAATCCTGACACTGCAATCCATGCTTTTTTCATCTATTTTTTCCGCCCTTCTTTTCCTATTTAATTAGATGCCATCTCATTCATTCTTTGGGATTTTAATGAGAATGATTATGCTTTCTAACACATTTCTAAGGATAGAGAGTGTTTCTTAATAAATACTGAGGGAATTTCTTAACTTTTTCTTAACAAAAGCTTTAAACTTTAATCATTAAATAATTTTTCAATCTAATAAAAAAGAACTCTTTTACAAGAGTTCTTTTTTACCCTGTTAACACAAGGCGCATTTTCAGTTTGTATCATTTCATTACACCTAGAAACAATTTATATAACATTATTACTTTTCTGCCTCAATGGGAAGTGAAATAATAAAACGCACAATACCGTCTTCATATTCTGCCCGAATGTCTCCGCTTTGCAAATCAATAATACTTTTTGCAATGGCAAGTCCAAGTCCAGATCCTTCTGAGACTCTGCTTCTCGATTGATCCTTTTTGGAATCGCGCCCCACATCCATCAACTTAAGGATTTAGACTATTCTTGAAGGTGAAAGCACGTTACTATTCTCTTATGTTAATGAGAAAGGGTGACGTGCTTTTTATGAATATGCATCAAAGTCAAGAGTTGTCTTTATTTGCCGAAGAGTTATATCGCTATATGTCTCCCGCTACACTTAATCAATTAGCCCTAGAAGCAGGCGGAATGAAACGAAAACGTAAGTGCCATGGGCACCATTTTTTATCTTTGTGTGTATGGTTAAATCAACAAATCGCTACTACCTCTCTTACTCAACTTTGTAGTCAATTAGAAACTTCAACAGGAATTTTATTAAGTCCTGAGGGACTTAATCGGCGATTTAACTCGGCTTCTGTAGCCTTCTTTCGAACTGTATTTACTACACTTCTACAAGCTAAAATTGGGTGGTTATCTAAGATTTCTCATGCTCTTTCTACTTACTTTGAACGTATTCTTATCCTAGATTCTACAACATTTCAAGTGCAGGATCGATTTGCATCTACTTATCCTGGTGCTGGAGGATGTAGTCATAAAGCTGGTGTGAAAATTCAACTAGAGTATGACTTGTTGAGTGGAGAATTTTCTGATGTGAAAATTGAACCAGGAAAACGAAGTGATCAGGCGTATGGTGCGACTCGAACAGGTATGGCACAAAAGAATGAACTATATATTCGTGACTTAGGCTATTTTCGTTTACAAGACTTTAAGTCTATCCAAGATAAGCAAGGATATTATTTATCACGTCTTAAATTACCAACTAAAATATATAGAAGAGAATTCGAAGCAGTGGTATTTAAAACAAAACCCGATCAATTGAGAGCGGTATATATACAAATTCATTTGAAAGACATCATGAAACAGTTACAACCTGGCCAAGTGTACGAGTTACATGATGTATATGTAGGGAGCAAAGACAAACTGCCTACTCGTATTGTGGTTTATAGATGTACGGAGGAGCAAAAACAAAAACGCCTACGTGATCGAGCTATTCGTGAAAAGAAAAAAGGAATTACATATACAGAGCGTACGAAACTTTTACAGGGAATTACGGTATATATGACAAACATTCCTACGGAATGGGTACCAAAGGAGAAAATCTATGATTTATATTCACTACGTTGGCAAATTGAACTGTTATTTAAAATATGGAAATCCTGGTTTCAAATCCATCGTTGTAAATCTATTAAACAAGAACGATTAGAATGTCATCTTTATGGACAACTCATTAGTATCCTATTATGTTCTTCTACAATGTTTAAGATGAGAGAACTCCTGTTACGTAAGAAACAGAAAGAGCTAAGTGAATATAAAGCGATGTACATAATTAAAGATTATTTTTCACTTTTTCACCAAGCATTAGACAAAAACACCCAAGAGCTATCAAAGGTTCTCCTTCGTCTGTTTAACCTCCTACAGCGCAACGGACAAAAATCTCATCGATACGAGAAAAAGACAGTCTTTGATATTTTGGGTGTTGTGTATGAGTATACCACTTCTACTCATCAGGTAGCATAGTAAAAAAATTCAAACCCATCAGGGTTTATTTGATATGCCTACTTTTATAACATCTATAAACGATAATAAAATACTACGTGAAAAGACAGCATTCTGTATGAAAATATACCTTAAGTTGATGGATGTGGGGTAGCACCACATCGCTATCAAGCTAAGAAAAAGAAATGCCCCCTAAATGAAATATTTACTTTTCTACAATAAACTAACAAACTAAAGTTTATATACGTAAAAAGAATTGCTGTTGTTAAATAAGCGACCTGATTACTTCTCATAATCATTCTTATGAGAAGTACAAAAAAGTTAGTATTTTACTAGCTTTTTTGTGTATACATTGTTCGTGAATAATAAAGTTGTTCAAAAATATTGATTATGTAATGGAATTTCATTCCACATCTTTTGTATTATTGTTATTCGATTAGATATACTTATAAATTTTGATAAGTAATAACTAATTTATTTATAGCAAAAAGAAGTCTATGCTTTATTTATAAATTCGTTTGAATGGAGTGAACCTATGAAAGTATTTGACACACATTTACATATTATCGATCCAGAATTTCCATTGTACGAAAATCAAGGGTATATGCCAGATCCATTTACGTCTGAAGATTATTTACGCACTGTCAGCAATTTAAATGTAATTGGTGGGGCAATTGTCTCTGGTTCCTTTCAAAAGTTTGATCAAACTTACTTAGTAAATGCATTACAAACATTAGGGAAGAACTTTGTTGGTGTCACGCAGTTACCCTATGATACATCAGATGATGAAATTATTAAATTGAATGAGAAAGGTGTTAAGGCACTTCGTTTTAACGTAAATCGAGGTGGTTCAGAGGATATATCACGTTTAGACAATTTTGCTAGAAGAGTATATGAATTAGTAAATTGGCATACGGAGCTTTATATTAATTCAAATGCCTTACCAGAGATAACTAATATATTAGAAAAACTGCCAAAAGTATCAATTGATCATTTAGGTTTATCAAAAGAAGGTCTCCCTAATTTATTAGCTTTAGTCGAAAAAGGAGTTCGAATAAAAGCTACTGGATTTGGAAGAATTGACTTTGATGCTGCTGAAGCAATGAAAGCAATTTATTCGATTAACCCTGATGCATTAATGTTTGGAACTGATCTGCCTTCAACAAGGGCAAAGATACCATTCCAATATTCAGATATAGAGTTAATTAAAAATGAATTTGAAGAAGAAGCCATAAAAAAAATTCTTTATAAAAACGCCTTTGACTGGTATCTAAAATAAGGGTTCGACCGCATCGTCATTGAGCTAACAGAACAAAATATTCCCTAAAAGGCCTCACCATACATGCCCATCAACTTAAGAACGGAAACAAAATGAACTTTCGTTCAAATAAACTACAACACTCTTACAACACTTTTTATTCATTAAAAATGAGCATGCTAAATAAACCTAGATAGGTATCATTTTTAAAGATTATGCAGCTTTCTTTTGTTTTCTAAGTTCACTATACTCATAGACAACACCCATAATATCAAAGATTGTTTTCTTCTCATATCGATGAGATTTCCATCCATTTTTCTGTAGCAGGTGGAATAGACGGATTAGAATCTTTGTTATTTCTTGAGTGTCTTTCTGTATAGCTTGATACAAAAGATATAGATAATCTTGGATCATTCCTATCGCTTTATATTCGCTTAATTCTCTTTTCTTTTTTTGCAAAAGAAGTTGGCGCATTTTAAACATAGTAGAGGAGCACAGGAAAATAGCGATTAGCTTTCCATATAAGTGGCACTCTAATCGTTCTTGTTTTACATTACGATAATGGTCTATTTTGAAGAGTGATTTCCATGTTTTAAAGACAATCTCTATTTGCCAACGCAAAGTATATAACTCATGTACCTGTTCCATCGGAACCCATTCCCAAGGTGTATTCGTCACGCACACGTTTAATCCCGCTACCATTTTACTTTTCTCTGAGTACGTTCTATTTTTGGATTTTTCTTTCTCCAAGATTTTCGCTCGTCTTTTTTGAAGTTGTTTTTCTGTTAATCGATTAAAAATAACACGTGAAAACAGTTGTTGTTTATCACCAATATAAGCATGTTTTAATTCAAATGTTTCTCCGGGCTGTAGTTGGTTTAAAAGCTGTTTCACATCAATTTGTATATATTCCGATTGCTTCTTAATTGCACCATTTTTAAAGTATTCTGGGTTTGGATTTTTCACATATACATTTGTATTTAATTTTAAACGAGAAATATAGTATGTACCTCGTTGATCCACTTGATCTAAGTCTTCCAATGAAAAATAACCCAAGTCACGAATACATAAATCTCCTGGTCGTAAGGTATCTAAGCATTCAGTACCAAATGTTTTGTCATTATTTTTCCCTGGTCCAACTTGAAAGTTAAGAAATTCCCCACTGTGCAAATCATATTCTAATTGAATTTTGATTCCAGCTGTTTGGGCACACCCTCCAGAGCCTGGATATACATTCTCTAAAGCATTTGGCACTTGAAATACGGTGGCATCTAGGATACGGATTCGTTGAAAATAAGAGAAGAGGTGGTTAGAAATTTGTGTTTGTTCACATACTTTTTGTTCTAACAGTAAAGAAAAAATATGTTTTAAAAACAAAACTGCTTTCGCATTTAAACGTTTATTTAAGCCCTCAGGGCTGAGTAGAGTACCTGTCGCTGCATGAAGCCTACTACATAATCGAACTAAAGGATCACTTGCCACCCGTTGACTAATCCAAATACAAATAGTAGCTAAGTCTGATCCAGAAAACTTACGTTTTCGCTTTATAAATCCTGGTTCTCTTGCAAGTTCTTCTAAAAATACAGGTGTCACATATCGTTGTAGTTCTTCAGCAAATGATTGTAGTTCATCTTGAATCGAAATATTCATAAGAAAACGCCATCCTTTCTAATCTAGCTTTTTTAGAAAGAATAACGTTTTTTTGGTACTTAGGGGTATTAAAATCGCTTGAGTTGATGGGAATGTATGGTGCCCCCTATTACCCTGTATTTAAATACAAATGCCATTGCCTTTGCTTGAAATTATTTAGCTATTGTTCTTAATAATTGATCGACCAACAATTGAGATTTTAGACCTTCTAATCCATCAATTAGTGGTTTTTCATCATTTTGAATACAATCAATAAAATGCTGTACAGCATCTTCAAACCCTCTTTGCTTTAACGTTGTATCCCAAGAAGGAGAAAATGAAGTAGATAGGCTATTATTAGACTCAACTTCTAAAGTATTCATGTTCTTAATCCTTAAAATTGCTCCATCTGTTAATAGTTCAAGCTTCTCAAGGTTAGTACCCGCTTTTCTATGCATATCTGTAAAGAAAGGTACTCCTTCCTTAGATTTATAAACATGTCCGGCATATACTAGGTAATTCTCACTACTTATATTTACCGTTCCATGTAACACATCCAAATCACCATTTGCTAGCCATCTTACTGTATCAACTGCATGTAAATAATCGTCTAACATTCTAAATTCATAAGAATAAGGACCCATACTATCGGTTCTATGTTTTTCAAAACGAACTGATGCTATGTTTTGAGCTTGTTGTTTTGCTTGTACATACATAGGTGCAAAACGGCGATTAAATCCAACCATAAGCTTTCTTCCTGATTTTTCACTTAACTCAACTAATTTTTCAGCTTCTGCAACTGTTGCTGCTAGTGGTTTATCAACATAAACGTCTATCCCTTTAGTTAAAAGAGAAGATACAACTTCAAAATGTGTACTAGTAGAACTATGTACAAAAACTGCATCACACTCTTCAGCAAGTGTTGATAAACTATTAAAGTCTTGTATACGATACTGATTACAAATCATTTTTCTTTTATCTTTACTTGGGGAAAAAGCACCTATAAACGTCCAATCTTTTTCTTGAGTAAGAATTGGTAAATATGCTTTTTGTGCAATACTTCCTAATCCTATCATGCCAATACGAGGTTTTTTCATGTTTGATCATCCTTTTGTATTGATGTAATTAATAACAAAGTTAGTTTACACAATTTATGATGTATAGACAACTAAAATATTTTTTTACGGAAATTAAATCACGTTGGAAATAAAAGTAAGGCTATGACCTATTTTACACGTATCTCGGCTGAATCCCATAAAAGACGCCATCCTTTCCTATAATTCTACAGAAAGGATAACGTCTTTTTGGCTTTATGGATAGTGCAAAACCTTAGTTTTATAGCGATGTATCGGTGCCTTATATATCTGTTTAATCATTATTTCTGTTACCTTTATACATTTACATAATCTTCATTATCAGAAGTGCGAAAAGCTAGTATTTTACTAGATTTTTTAATCAGTAAAAAGTCATATGCTTTTTATCTTCTTTATAATATTGTAAACGATCTTGTAAAGTACCAGTATGAAACTCAAACTTGTGACCATCTAGATCTGTAAAATAAATTGACCGTTTATCTCGGTCATCTCTTTCTCTTCCAGGTAAGATATTAACATGATTTTGAATTAATATTTCTTTTAAAGAATCAAACTCATTATTTGTTACAGTGAAAGCTATATGTGTGTAAGAGTACTGAATTTCGTTTCTTGGTATACTTTCTTCCACATTTAGAGCAATCCATAAACCATTTAAATCAAAATAAGCTAACTTTCGACCTTTTACTAATAATTTCGCTTGAAGTATAGTTTGATAAAAATCAATAGCTTTCTCTAGATTTGCAACTGAAAAACAAATGTGGTTAATACTTTGTATCATGTTTCATTCTCCTTGTTAATTGATTAAGTTATATATCCCATTATAAGTAAAAATACGTTTTTCTACTAGGAGTACAGACCTATCACCAGCAAGCTAAGGAAAACAAATACTCCAAGACGAGAAGATTAACATCTCAAGATGAAAATGTACATTTTTTGTTTTGGGACATTATAAAATTCTTAAGTTGATGGGCATGGCCTCACCATACCATTTCGGGAAAATTGTACGTTTAGACACAATTTGGACATAAAATAACCAGTTCTTTGTAAGTTAAGGAACTGGTTATTTGGGTGATAGTATTTTATTTTTTCAATTAAGTAAACTTACTTAATATTCCATATCCAATCAATCCTAAAATAGTGATAGGGACGACCGTTAAAAAAGAAGATCTACGATTCTCGTAGGAACGTTCTAATATAATAATGAAAACGATTCCGACTATAATTTCAGTATATGCAACAGATAACATATGACTATAGTCTGTAAAATTCAACATCATGTGAAGTCCATCTGTTATAAAAACGCCACTAATAAGTGCGCTTCCAAATTTATGATATGGATTTACAGTATCCCGCCATAGAAATCCTGCTATTCCAAAAATAACTCCTCCTACAACTGAACATACTGTCCATGCAGATATAAAATAAATAGAATGCGCAACATTTTGTATTATGATCGCATAACCATAATAGCCTAATACCATCCCAAAAAGTGAAACAGTACTAGAAATCATAGCTATACGTTTTGATAAACTGAAACTACCTACGAAAAAGGCGGGAACTAACCAAACACTCCCTAAGTTAGCAAGTGAATTCCAGTGTCCGGGAAGTATTCTTTGTCCCCACACGGTTAGTATTCCAAAAGTAATGCCCACTATAATAGGGATTAGAAAAAAACTTAGAAATGTATTCCCTTTTGTAATATTTAATTTTTCTTTCATTCCTTCATTCCTTACATTTATGTTTTTATAAGTATATCCTATTTCGACCTACCATTACATAATTTTAATAAAAATGATACTAAATGTTCTCCAAATCAAAATATAACTAGGTAATTTTCTTGATTCAATATTTCTGTACACGATGACATTGAACAAAAAATCATAGGATTTTTCCTTTTTTCGTGTTCAAAAACCTTGTTAACTTATGTATGTTCAGATAAATATGGGGTAGCACCACATTGCTAGCAAGCTAACAAAAAGAAATCCCCTCAAAGTGAAAAAAATACGTTATTCTTTCTGTAGAATCATAGGAAAGGATGGCGTTTTTTGTATGTCTATTTCTGTATCTGACGAACTACAGCTATTTGCACAGGAGATTCAGAGTCTTTTATCCCCAAATACCTTACAGAATCTAGCTAGAGATGTTGGGTTTGTACAGCGAACAAGTAAGTATCGAGCACAAGATTTAATAGCTTTATGCGTATGGATAAGCCAAAGTGTAGCAAAAACTTCCTTAACCCAGTCATGTAGTTGTTTAGAAGCATCAACAGAAGTACTCACCAGTCCTGAAGGACTGAATCAAAGATTTAACGCCGCAGCCGTGCAGTTCCTACAACAAGGGGGACCACCCCATTGCCATCAAGCTAAGATTTTAAAGTACCCCCTAAATGGAAATTTTGTGTTTTTTATAGGACCGAAATTCATTTTTATCGTTTTGGGGAAGAATGTGTTTCTTAATTTGATAGCGATGGGGTCACCATATCAAAAAAAGAAAATTGTGAGTATAGACATATTTTTCAACCACTTCCTGTTCGTTAAGGGACTCGTTATTTTTTTTACAGTTTTTTATTATGAAATTCTAAATAACTAATTATAATAGGTGAAAAAAACGATCAATAGTTGGGGTACGGAAAGGATTCGAATTTACATTCTTTCTCAATACATATTATGGATAAATAAAGTAAAATATGGGTTGGGGTTATGTCTCATGTTGTGTTAATCCTAACAATAACTAAGGGTACATAATATGCTTTCATACCTTTGAATAATTTTGTTATAGAAGGGATGGAGATTTAAATGGCTCAAATTGTTGGTATTGATAGATACCTTTGTACTGGGGCTTTAATCTATATGCGTGAGGGCCTTTCCCTAAGTCTTGTCAGGAAGTAAGGAACAGTAAGCAAACACTTATACAATATGAATAGAGGAGAGGAATGCCTTATGAAAATACGTAGTCAAATTACATGTGCAAGTCTGGCCCTTTTAATAGCTGGAAGTTCCCTGTTATATACAACACCAACCTCAATTGTAAAAGCAGAGCCCACTCAAAATGTATCTAGTTCGTTACAAACAAATACTCAACGAGATCGTACTTCCGTCAAGCAAGCAATGCGGGATACATTGCAACTTGGATACCCGGGGATACTTGCTAAAACTTCTGAGGGTGGAAAAACGTGGGGGTATGCCGCTGGGATAGCGGATCTGAGAACCAAGAAACCAATGAAAACAGATTTTCGCTTTCGCATTGGGAGTGTGACGAAGACGTTCACCGCAACAGTTGTACTTCAATTAGCTGGAGAGAATCGCCTGAATCTAGACGACTACATCGAAAAATGGTTGCCTGGTGCCATTCAAGGAAATGGATATGATGGTAACCAGATTACTATTCGGCAGATATTGAACCATACAAGTGGTATCGCTGAATACTCAAGGTCAAAAGAAGCTGATTTTACGGATACAAAAAAATCGTATACGGCTGAAGAGTTAGTGAAGATGGGGATTTCTCTGCCCCCAGACTTTCCCCCAGGAAAGGGATGGTCTTATTCAAACACAGGATATGTATTACTGGGTATTCTTATTGAAAAAGTAACCAGAAACAGCTATGCGGAAGAGATTGAAAATCGGATTATTGAACCGCTTGAATTGTCGAATACATTCCTACCTGGAAATTCAAGCGTTATTCCAGGCACCAACCATGCCCGTGGATATGTCCAACCAGACGGAGCAAGTGAGCTAAAAGACGTTACTTATTATAACCCAAGTGCAGGTAGCTCTGCTGGAGATATGATTTCTACTGCTGACGACTTAAACAAATTCTTCTCTTACTTGCTCGGTGGCAAATTACTGAAAGAACAGCAGCTAAAACAAATGCTTACTACAGTTCCTACAGGAAAAGAAGGAATCGATGGATATGGTCTTGGAATCTATGAAACTAAGCTTCCAAGCGGTGTCTCGATATGGGGACACACAGGTGGCATTCTAGGGTTTACTACTCTTGTTGGAGGTAAACTTGGAGGCAAGCATACGTTGGTCGTCAATTGGAATAGTTTGGGTAGAACTGACAGTCCTAATCCTTTTAAAAATATTTTACTTGCTGAATTTAGCAAGTAGGAAAAAAGGAAAAATTTATCGTAGTTTTCATAGTTAAAAATATACTTTTCTGGTTCGAAAGCCCCAACTTATTTTCAAGAAAAATTTGGGGCTTTTTTTGTTTTGGTGGCGTTTATTCTTCTTAAGTTGATGGGAATGTGGTAGGGCCCTGTATTTGACTCTTTTTCTACACCTAGATATTCTAGTGTTCGTTCTAACATAAGTGCAGCCTGTTGATGTGTGAGTGTGCCATGTTGGTTAAACTTAGTAGCCGAAACACCTCGGATAATTCCTGCATCGTATAGGGCTTGTACATCATAATGCCGGCTGCGAACGTATTTACACCGAGAAGGTGAGTGGGGCAAAAGATGATTGCCCAGAACTGGTATGCTAGCTGTTCTTGCAGAGTTTGAGCGTTATATTATTCGTGGAAAGCCTCTTCGTAAAGATCATACGTAAATACAAACAAAACCAGCAAAACACCTCTTCTGTGTCGTACTGGTTTTGTTGAAGTCCATCTAGAATTGTAGCTAGTTCAACGTGATTGCAAATTCCGAGTTCGGCGCGCCAGCAAATACAACCGTTCCGTTCTTCGGCAGTTTTACTTTGTTATTGCCGCTCACAACGGTAAAATTGACACATACTCCCTTCTCATCATACACCGCGAACGAACTCTTCGATGGCAACGCCACGGTCATCGTTTTCCCCGCTGCCGCTTGTGGGATCGTAAACCATTTCGCATACCCATTTGCTTGCAGCGTAACTTTGGATGATTGGCCTGCATCAAGCGGTTTTACGCTGGATCCACTTACGTATAACAATCCGGCCATCTCCATATATTCACTGCCGCCTTCTGTATAGAAATGAGTTTCCGTCGTATCACGGCCATTCATCACGGGAATCTGGAGCTGATGCGCCGCGGTGTTCGGACCTGTAATTTTTCTGCCGTCCCAATAGCCCGCCAGGCCTTCCTTGCGAGTAATTTGTGTGGTAATAAGTTTCGGTTGAACGAGATATTCAATAGAACTAAATTTCTCGTTCACGAGATAGAACTTGACGCCTTCCCGCTTCGCCCATGCGGCAGCGGTTTTCTTCGATAGCACGTTGTCTTCTAGTTTCTCGGCTAAATAGTGAGTCATCACATTTTGCCCTAAGCCTGGCGTCGATTTATATGTGCTCTCCTTCAAATAAGTTCTTCCATTCTTCTCAGTGACGAAGCTGAGCTTGGAAGTACCCTTCTCATTAATAAAGCTTCCATTCGCAGTATATACGTATTTTTCTTCTCGATTAGATGGTAAGAACAGTTCTCCATTCTTCGTAATTTCTATTTTGAAATGACTGTCGCTATTGCCGTAAAAGCCCGCTTTCTTCGCCACGTCTTGAGGCATCTTGGCCTTGACCGGCTTGCCAAAGGATTTGTTTGGCTTGATGTCCTTAATTGTGCCCTTCTCTTTAAGCGCGGCGAGCAGTAATTCAGTTGCCAGTAGTTGATTTGTAGAGCTTCGGCCGCCAGATGACAACACAGCCACTGCCATCTTCTGTTCCGGAAGCACGACCAGTATAGCATGTTGCAGTGACGTGTCGCCGCCCTTAGCCAAGCCTTTTATCCCATATTCACTGAATGGGTATAGTTTCACACTATCCCAGCCAAGACCATAGTTGAAAATATTATCTCCATCCCCCGGCCACATTCCTTTTTTATATTCCTCTTGCTCCATCGCCTTGACTGCCTTATCAGAGAGGATCCCTTTTCCCTGTCCCATAAATAATTGTGAGAATCGTACCATATCTTCTGCCGTGGAAGAGATCCCTCCCGAACCAATCACATTCACCGATTCAATGGGAAGTTGCCCTTGGTACGCCGGAAAATAAAGTTCAGCCCGCTTTTCGCCTTCCCATTTGTCCTGCGGCGTTTTCGTATGATTCAGCTTTAAGGGTTCTGTAAACCGTTGATGTAGAAATTCGGTAAAGCTCATACCGCTGACTCTTTCCACCAAAATCTCAGCCAGCGTAAAGCCGTCGTTGCAGTAAACCGAGAGAGCGCCAGGATCCGCCTTCAAGCTCTGGTTGGACAATTGCCGCAACAAGACATCATGGGCATAGGTATCATTATCGTTAAATAAAAATGCATTACTTAACGTGGAACCTTGCAAGCCGGAGGAGTGGTTTAACAGCATACGCGGCGTAATGCGTTTGTACCGCTCGTCTTTCATCTTGAAATCAGGAACATAGTGGACGACAGGAGCATCCAAATCGACTTTTCCTTCGTCGACCAATTTCATTACAGCCGTTGCTGCATACATTTTACTGACTGAACCAATCCCGTATAGAGTATCTTTAGTCGGCGACTGTTTCCTTTTCATATCGTTCTTGTCTGTCTGACCCGACAAAATAAGTTTGCCATTATCAATCAGCGCATACTGCACGCTAGTCGTCCCATGGGACTCCGTGAGTAGGGCAGCCTTATCTGCCGCAATCTTCTCCAGTTCTTGGCTAGCAACTTCTTGGTTAGCTACAACCGGAGTCTTACTGCTAGAAGACGCCATCGCGCCTGTTGGTAGGGTCATCGTTAGCGCCAATGTAGCGGCTAATACCCCAGATAGTTTATTTTTCATGAGAGAATTGCCTCCTTAGATAAGTGATCGATTTCATCACTTATTTGTTTAACTATAAAAAATATGACAAAATCTATCCGTTTTTCCTCTTTGCCTACTTGCTAAATTCAGCAAGTAAAATATTTTTATAAAAATCAGGACTGTCAGCTTTACCCAAGCGGTTCAAATTGACGGCTAACGTATGCTTACCTCCAAGTGTGCCTCCAGCAAAAGTAAGAAACCCTGGAATGGCGCCTCCGTGTCCCCATATCGAGACACAGTTTGGAAGCTTAATTTCATAGATTGCAAGACTCTATCCATCGATTCCTTTTCTTCCTGTAGGAACTGTAGTAAGCATTTGTTTTAGTTGCTGTTCCTTCAGTCATTTGCCACTGAATAAGTAAGAGAAGAATTTATTTAAGTCGTCAGCAGTAGAACTCATATATCTGTTCCGCCTTTCATGCTTATTTATATTTTGATCATACACAATGAAAATCTCTTTTTCCTTACCTATTCCTTACAAATCCCTTACGATCAAAATAGTTTCTATAATAGGGGTCACCATACATGCCCATAAACTTAAGTGATTTTAATACTCTTAAGTACTAAAAAACGTTATTCTTTCTAAACAAGCTAGATTAGAAAGGATGACGTTTTCTTATGAATCTCTCGATTCAAGATGAACTACAACCATTTGCGGAAGAATTACAGCGATATGTTACACCTGTATTTTTAGAAGAACTAGCAAAAGAACTTGGGTTTGTAAAACGAAAACGCAAGTTTTCTGGCTCAGACTTAGCTACTATTTGTATTTGGATGAGTCAACGGGTGGCAAGTGCCCCCTTGGTTCGATTATGTAGTAGGCTTCATGCAGCGACAGGCACTCTACTCAGCCCTGAGGGCTTAAACAAACGCTTAAATACAAAAGCAGTTTTGTTTTTACAACATATTTTTTCTTTACTGTTACAACAAAAAGTATGTGAACAAACGCAAATTTCTAACCATTTCTTCTCTTATTTCCAACGAATTCGTATCCTAGATGCCACCGTATTTCAAGTGCCAAATGTTTTAGAGAATGTATATCCAGGCTCTGGAGGATGTGCTCAAAAAGCTGGAATCAAAATCCAATTAGAATATGATCTACACAGTGGGGAATTTCTTAACTTTCAAGTTGGAACAGGAAAAAATAATGACAAAACATTTGGTACGGAGTGCTTAGATACCTTACAACCAGGAGATTTATGTATTCGTGATTTGGGTTATTTTTCATTGGAAGACTTAGATCAAATGGATCAACGCGGTACATACTATATTTCTCGTTTGAAATTAAATACAAATGTATATGTGAAAAATCCAGACCCAGAATACTTTAAAAATGGTGCAATGAAGAAACAATCGGAATACATACAAATCGATGTGAAACAAATTTTAAACCAACTACAACCTGGAGAAACATTGGAATTAAAAAATGCTTATATTGGTGATAAACAACAACTGTTCGCACGTGTAATTTTTAATCGATTAACAGAAAAACAACTTCAAAAACGACGAGCGAAAATTTCGGAAAATGAAAAATCTCAAAATAGATCGTACTCGGAGAAAAGTAAAATGGTAGCGGGATTAAACGTGTACGTGACGAATACACCTTGGGAATGGGTTCCGATGGAACAGGTACATGAGTTATATACTTTGCGTTGGCAAATAGAGATTGTCTTTAAAACGTGGAAAGCTAATCGCTATTTTCCTTTGCTCCTCTACTATGTTTAAAATGCGCCAACTTCTTTTGCAAAAGAAGAAAAGAGAATTAAGCGAATATAAAGCGATAGGAATGATCCAAGATTATCTATATCTTTTGTATCAAGCTATACAGAAAGACACCCAAGAAATAACAAAGATTCTAATCCGTCTATTCCACCTACTACAGAAAAATGGGCGGAAATCTCATCGATATGAGAAGAAAACAGTCTTTGATATTATGGGTGTTGTCTATGAGTATAGTGGACTTAGAAAACAAAAGAAAGCTGCATAATCTTTAAAAATGATACCTACCTAGGTTTATTTGGCATGCTCATTTTTAAGAATAAAAAGTGTTTTAAGAGTGTTGTAGTTTATTTGAACGAAAGTTCATTTTGTTTCCGTTCTTAAGTTGATGGGCATGGGGTCACCATATCATTTCGGGAAAATTGTACGTTTAGACACAATTTGGACACAAAATAACCGATTCCCTGTACGTTAAGGAATCGGTTATTTTTTTTACTGTTTAATGATTGTGATTTAGTCTCTTTCTAATCCCAAAATAATACCTATACCGTCAATGGAAAATTTAAGGTCCTTACGTTTGAACTCATTCATCTCGTATTTCATCCCACTTTTAAGCGACTTCTTCCATTGAATAGAAGCGGTAAAAGGATAAAAAGACTAATCAATGTGATTATCATGAAAAAGACTACTGCAACAAGATTTATTATTAGTGGAAGTAAGTAAACTATAATTGATATACACGAACCGTATAGAAAAATTCCTATTCCTAAAATATAACGTCTCGCACGAGCTTTATTCATTGCATAACGTTTGCTTGTCTCTTTTATTAATAATCTATAAATAGTTAACAACACAGCTGGAACAGTGAAAAGGAAAAAGGTAATCAAAAATAATCTTGATCCAAATAAATAATATACTATTGAGGGTGTGAATATCCCAAATAGAAATAATAATATTCCACCAATCATTCCTTTTGTTGAAATATGTTGCGCTTCTTTAGAATCAATAGATTGGTTCATTTTATCTCGCCCATACAATTGCATTTCTTCCACTAGGTCACTCAAATCTCCTATTGAAATGACTCCCTTTTTAAAGGCATCTTCTTCCGTATAACCCTCTTTAATCATATCTGAAATTCGTTCTTTTAAATTTATAAACAACTCTACTTTCATATCAAATAGTTGTTGTGTTTCTTTTACATTCATAAACTGCTTATCGATGTATTCTTCTATTCTTTTATCTAATTTTTTATTTCTCATTAACACTTGTAATCACTCCTTTAATTAGACGATCTATAATCTCTTTCGCAATATTCCACTCTTTTTTACCATTTTCGTAAAAACGTACACCAGATTCTGTAATGTGGTAATATTTTCGTCTTCCTCCTTGAGTTTCATCTCCCCAATAAGAAAAGATATAGCCTTCTTTCTCTAATCGACGAAAAGCTGTATATAAAGTAGCTTCTTTTAATTCATATTGCTTGTCACTTAATTCAATAATTTTTTTGTATAATTCATATCCATAACTATCACCTTGACGAAGAACATTTAAGATAATCATATCCGTATGTCCACGGATTAAGTCTGTAGATATAATACTCATTTCATATCACCTCTTGAATTACACAATACAGCAAATTACTTTGTCTGTCAAAGTAATTTGCTGTGAATAGTAGTAAGCTTTAATGAATGATTAACGCCAACATTTCGATAGAATATATATGATTATCTATGTTTCATGTCCATCAACTTTAAGTAAACAAATCCACCCAAAAACGATAAAAGGAGCAAATTAATTTGCTCCTTTTTCACTTGAATTCTACATAAAATTTATTGTCAATGATTCCAAAAGAAACTTTACATGGAAATGGATTTTTTCCTGCTGAAGCAGTTTGCATACAAGAAAGTACCCAATATTACAGCTCTAAAGGTAAGCGATACGCTTGAAAACTACCATCATTGTTTTTGACTGTTACGATCGGTGTATTAACCCTAGTTGTAGAAAAACCGTCTGTTGATACTATTGCTATTGCATCATTAGCATGAAAATCTACGCTAAACACTTCGTAAATCATTCCGTCTTTCTCATTAATAATCATAGGTATATTTAGAAAGGGATAGTTATTAATATCATTATGAATTACTGCTCCTGCTGCGTTCTTTCTTGTCTGATTTTCTTGCATTTTTAGACTCCTTTAAATGATCTAAACTTGATAACATCATTTTATTCTATTTAACATCTATTATGTTAGAGAATTGCAGTTTCATTTTATTATAAAAAGCATCTGTACATACAATGGCCCTATTTGACGGGTCAATATCAACAACGGTCATATAATTAGAGAGCAAATAACCGTCCTCATAATATGTAATCATTATTTCTTCTGCTGATACTAAGGAGCATAATAGCATGTTCTCGATTAGTTCTTTTTCTTCATCTGTTAAGATCGGCCGAGTTACTTTGTTTTTCTCCTGAATGATTTCACGTATGCCTTCAAACTGTTCTGACAATGCAGCAAACGGAGTGAATTTCACCATTCCTCTACCTCTTGGCATATTGGCGTTACTCATGATTTGTGTCCCCCTAAAAGTGTGTTTCTGTATCTAGCTGTAGCGCTATGCGTGTAGGAAATCCCTCGTAAAATACTGTTCTTCCCAAACTTTGTACGTATTTCATCCATTACTTTTGTTAACTTCATTTCTTGTTCTCGTTGCATGACATTATCAAAAAGAGAAATTTGTTCTTCTCCTTCTTGAAGTAAGTTTGTTAAGGATATGTTTATACTGCGGATGGGTTCACCAGTATACTGTTGATGTAAAAAGTATGTACAAATTTTATAAATATCCATTGTTAAGTTAGTCGGACGGCTTAAAGTATGTGTTTTGCTAATACCACCGTTATAACTCTTGCTATAACCGACAGAAAAGTGGACGGTTTGAGCAAGCTTGTTTTGTCTTCTAAGCCGATAACAAACTTCTTCAATATGTTCCAGTAGAATAATCGGAAATTCTTCTATTGTGTAGTCACGCATTAGAATTTGGCTTTTCCCAATAGAAGTTGTGGCAGGAACATATTTTTCTGAAATGCGACTAAAGTCAATTCCGTGGCTATGTAAGTGTAATTCTTCTCCAATCTTGCCAAAGCTCTGTTTTAAGTATTTAAGGGGATAATTGGCTAAATCCCCAATAGAGTATATTCCCTTCCGATTTAACTTTTCTTCTGTTTTATAGGATATGCCCCAAAATTTATTGAGGGGTCGTATACTCCAAATTTTTGTAGGTACATCCTCGTACTCCCAAAAAGCAATCCCATCTTTGTTCTTCTTAGCTTCAATGTCTAGGGCAACCTTGCTCATGAGTGGGTTAGGAGCAATTCCAATCGTGCATTCAATTCGTGTATGGTCGTATATTTCACGTTTGAATTTTATGGCGAATTCGTATGGATCGTTGGCGAATAAATGAATGCTATCTGTAATGTCCATAAAAAATTCGTCTATGCTGTATTGGTGAAAATCCTCAATAGGAACGTATTGCAAGGCTAATTTTGTTATGTAATTGGAGCATTTAATATAAGTTCCCATAATTGGATTTACCACAAGAATGTCTTTTCTTCGAGGAATCTCGTATAACCTTGCCATTTTCTTTACACCTAAGGCTTTTAAGGGTGGCGTTGCGGCTAGAACAATTGAGCCATTTCTATTTACATCACCTACTACAGCTAATTTTGTATGCAGGGGATCTAATCCCATTTTGATACAACTTACCGAAGCATAAAAGCTTCGTAAATCAACACATAAGATGATTCTATTCGGTAGGATTGAATAGTCATACATCGTGATTCCTCCCCAAAATAAAAGAACGTTTGTTCTTATCATACACGAACCTATGTTCTTTTATGAAGAGGAATTGTAATATATTAAAGAAGTTTATAATTAAGGGGAAGTTTACACAATTAATGGCTGCAACGAACTTTTGAATAAAGCATTGTTAAAACTAAAAGGTAGAAGTGAAAAGTTATTCTACCTTTTAGTTTTTAAATTAAAATAGGCTGTATTCTCTTATAAGGGGTCCCGCCACATCACCATCAACCTAAGAAATCAAGTCACCCCCAAAACGACAAAGCTAGCTTCTTATTTGAAAAAAGATAAGAAGTGAGCTTTTTTGTCTACTACCGATAATAATGGATTATGCAAATATATAAGGGTAACAAAAATAATAATTAAACGGCTATATGAGGTACTGTCTGACGATACAAATCTGAGGACTCTATTTTCACGACACAAACTTAGGGGCTTTTAACGTATATGATAATTTAATTAGTACCCGAATTTTTGTCGTGTCTTTCAATGATTTAGGTATCTACAAATCAAGAGTTTTTAGCTATTTCCTCTTTACAGCGATGTTTTGCCATCGCATAACAAGATTCAGGATTTTGAGAAATGACAGAAATAATCATTCTCTATAGATAAATGTAAAAATTTACAATATTCCATTTAGTTGTTATGATAAATTTATATAAATTTTAAAGGAGGTTATCTTATTTTTGAAAAAATGAGAATAAGAAATTTTTTGCTTTCAGGCGTATTATTTTTGGTTGCACTTATAATATTTACCATGATTTTCTTTAAAAAAGATATTTCAAGTAATGAACTTGTTTTGATGGTAATTTTCCCATATGGGTTACTGGCTGTTTTCCCTTTTATATGGTTCTTCTATCAATTTAAACGACAGAATATAGGAGTATCTCATGTTATCCAAACAAAGGGGATTATACGAGAAACACCTCGTATACTAGGTGTTGTGCCACTTTTAATTATTTTTTCCATTGGCGTTTTCTGGCTTACACAATATATATTAACTTTTGTTTCACCTGAATATGTTACAAAATCTTTATCAGAAGATATACCTTTTCCAAAAAATAAGGTTATATTTTTCTTAATGCTTATTAACGCTTCTATTATTGGACCGATCGCTGAAGAATTTATTTTTAGAGGATTACTTTTGAATCGAATCACCTATAAAACTAACTTAATAATTGGTATGATACTAACCAATGTGTTATTTGGATTCTTTCATGCAGATTTGCTGGGTTCTTTTGTGTTTGGCCTAATTATGTCACTTTTATACTTAAGAAGTAACAATATACTGTTACCCATCATTTGTCATATTTTAAACAATTCTATTGCTTCATTTATGGCAATTTTCTTTCCAAATTCCCTTAGTCTATTTGAAGTATCCACCATTGCAGATATACATAGTAATATGACACCGAATATTGTTCTGTTGCTTATAACAAGTCCATTGATATGTTTGTATATAATCAGAAACTATCACTTAGTAACAAAAAACAAAGTGAATCAGAAGAGGAATATTTCAATTCATCCACAAAATTAATTTCGCATTCATAAGTACAACGTAACTGTTTAGCGAAACAAACTTAGGGACTTTTAACATATATCATAATTTAATTAGTATCTGAATTTGTGTCATATTTTTTATTGTTCGGTTATTTTTGTAGAGTGACAGAGCTGTACCCATTTCATACGTTATATTATACAAAGTTAATCTGTATGTTTTTAACTCTGTATATTTAAAATGAATGTCATATTTAACAAAATCATCTACATATTGATTACTTGCTGGTCTATACTGCGTGAGCAGTCCAAAAGTTTGTGTCACCAGACACATCACATCGTCATAAAGCTAAGGTTTTGCACTAGCCATAAAGTAAAAAAGACGTTATCCTTTCTGTAGAATCATAGGAAAGGATGGCGTTTTTGTATGTCTATTTCTGTATCTGATGAATTACAACTATTTGCTCAAGAGATTCAAAGCTTTTTATCTCCAAATATCTTACGAGACCTTGCTAGAGATGTTGGTTTCGTGCAACGAACCAGTAAATACCAAACAAAAGATTTAGTAGCTTTATGTGTATGGATTAGTCAAAATGTCGCTAAAACCTCTTTAACTCAGTTATGTAGCTGTTTAGAAGCATCAACAGAGGTGCTCATCAGTCCTGAAGGACTGAATCAACGATTTAATGCCACAGCCGTGCAATTTCTACAACAAGCGTTAGCCGAACTTCTCAACCAAAAGTTATCTGCAACTAAGCTGCTCTCTTCTCCATACACTTCTATTTTCAATCGTATTCGTATCCTAGATTCAACTGCATTTCAACTTCCCGATGTATTTTCATCTGTTTATCCAGGTGCAGGAGGATGCAGCCATACAGCGGGGGTGAAGATTCAGCTTGAGTATGATCTATTAAGTGGACAGTTCCTACATATTCATACAGGTCCAGGTAAACAACATGATCGAACCTACGGTTCTTTGTGTGCTCCGACTGTGAAAGCGAATGACTTGTGTATCCGAGATTTAGGCTATTTTCATCTCAAAGATCTCCAACATATACACGATAAGAAAGCTTACTATATCTCTCGTATCAAATCTAATACACGTATTTATCAGAAAAACCCCAACCCAGATTATTTTCAAGACGGAAGAATAAAGAAAGGTACGCAATACATTCAGTTAGATATGGAGAAGTTGATGAACTCCATGCAGCCAGGACAAACCTATGAAATAACAGATGCTTATGTAGGGATGAATGATAAAGTACCGACTCGTGTCATTGTTCATAGGCTTACAGAAGAACAACAAAAAAAACGTCTACAAGATCAAGCTGTAAGAGAAAAAAAGAAAGGAATGAAGTATTCTCCTCGTAGTAAACGCCTCAGTTGTATCAATGTATATATGACAAACACTCCTACAGATATTGTCCCGATGGGACAGGTACATGACTGGTATTCTTTGCGTTGGCAAATCGAAATTTTATTCAAAACGTGGAAGTCATTCTTTCAAATTCATCATTGTAAAAAGATAAAAGCAGAACGACTGGAGTGCCATTTATATGGTCAATTGATTGCCATTCTACTCTGTTCTTCTATCATGTTTCAAATGCGCCAATTGCTCCTCATGAAGAAAAAACGAGAGCTTAGTGAGTATAAAGCCATATATATGATTAAAGACTATTTTCTTCTTCTATTCCAAACTATACAAAAAAACACCCAAGAGCTATCAAAGGTGTTACTTCGCCTGTTCAATCTCCTACAGCAAAACGGGCGAAAATCTCATCGATATGAGAAAAAAACGGTCTTTGATATATTAGGTGTCGTTTACAATTGTACCCTGTCTGATAATCAAGCCGCTTAATTCAAAAAAGTGAAACCCGCTAGGGTTTATTTCGTATGCAAATCTTTCAATTACCTACACTTGCCCTTTAGAAAAAAGAAAAAATCTCGTCTAAAATTGACTTTGCATAAGCTTAGCTTGATAGCGATGGGGTCCCACCAACAAAATGCGAATTTCGTACGCTAAGGACTTTTCAAGGTGAAAAACTTGATTTTACCGTACGTTAAGAATGTTCCATTAACGATATTTAATATTTTTTATGGTACTTTGTTTTTGGTAATGAGTTTTGGAACTAATTTTTGATCGTATTTCTATCAGTTTCATTAGAAATACATAAAGTTCCTTAAACGTTCGTTTTTGGAACGATTTTTTTAGCTACCCCTTGAATGTTTACTTCTTTCATTAGCCTCGATGAAATGATTGAAAATTCTTATAATGTGATATATACTTTTATTATCTAGAGAAAAGGGAGATAAGCCTATGTTAACGAGCATTGCAGTAGATGTTTTAAAAAAACTAAAAGAACAAAAAAACGTTGCAAGGGTACAGTAAAATAACCCTTACTGCATACCCCTGCGTATTAATTGGGGGATATTAATTTGATTAAGCAATATAGTAAAAGATTTTTAACAGGTAATAAAGTCACTCTACGAAAAATAACAAAAGAGGATTACGGAAACTACTATAACATTGAAGATGTAATGGAGAGCCGGTTATTAATGAATGATGGAATACCATTTCCTCCTACTGAGAGTGACCATGAAAAATTTCTTAATGAAATAAGTTCTGATAAAGAGGATTACATGTTTGGTATTGAACTTAAAGATGAAAAAATCTTTATTGGGACAATAGCTGTTTACCTAGTGAACTGGAAAAATGGTACTTGTCACGTTGGCGTTTCAATAGGTCCTGAATATCAAGGGAAAGGTTATGGAACTGATTCAATGCAAATACTGGTTGACTTTATTTTCAATTATATGAATGTAAATAAAGTCAAGCTCCAAGTGTTTAGTTACAACAAAAGAGCTATCGCTTCTTATGAAAAATGCGGATTTTCCGTAGAAGGGACTTTAAAAGAAGAATTATTTAGGTTCGGTAGTTACCATGACATTCATATTATGGGGTTACTTAGAAAAGATTGGGAAAACGAGAAAGCTTAAATGATACTTCAAAAGGCAGACCAGTAAAATGGTCTGCCTTTTATTTGTTTTATCGAACGAACACTTTAATAAAATAAGATAAGGAACTCCTAATTATCTTCTTCGATACGATAGAATTGCTTGTTCCACGACTTGTGTTTTTAGGAATCAAGCTCGATTGTACCTTAGCGTACGAAATTCGCGTTTTGTTGGTGCTACCCCATGCCCATCAAGCTAAGATTTTAAAGTACCCCCATAACGAAATTTTTATCTCTATACAGTTATTTATTTGAATTCAGCTCGTTTTTTGCATTTTGGGGGATAATTAGTTTTTTAGCTTGATAGCGATGGGGTGCTACCCCTAATTAAAATAAAACACTAAAAAGACTCACTCATACCTTAATGCATCTATCGGGTTTAATTTAGAAGCCTTAAAAGCTGGTAAGAAGGAAGCTAATAACCCAAGGAACATACTAAATAAAATAAAGAATATTATTTGACCATAAGTCAGTTGGAATAGCTCAAAATCAATTTTACTATTTACTTCATGAATAATAAGATTAGCTATTTTACCAACTAGAAAAGCCCCAAAAACTCCTAAAGCTCCTCCCATAAACCCTATCATCATGCCCTCTGTAATAAAGATTTTTCTTATATCAGATTTAAAAGACCCAATCGATTTTAAAATACCAATTTCTTTAGTCCTTTCAAGCACACTAATATACAACACTACACCGATCATAATAGAAGAAACAATTAAAGATATTCCTGACAACATACCTAAAACAATTCCTGCCATTGATACATATTTACCTAGAACATTACTATTTTCTTCTTCTGTATGAGCTTTATATCCTTTAGAAACAATTTGATCTTTTGCTTTGTCAATTTCTTCTAACGAATTAGGAATTACAGTAAAAGCTAAAGAAACATTTTCTTTCCCTTCAACACTTTGTTTCATTACGTCTTGAGATATTTCATAAGGAATACCAACTGTATCCATTAAAGGTATGGATTGATTCTTAATTACTCCTACTATTTTAGTATCAACTTTTATAGCCTGATATATATCTTTTAAAGACATCAACCTAACCAAAATTTCTACATCTTTTCCTATTGCATCAGTAGATTTATTAAATAGTTCTTCAGCCAAACGCTCAGGTATCAAAATACCATCGTCTTTTTTAAAAGGATAATGTCCTTTCTTTATATAATCTTTACCATAAGTATTTTCATACTTATTAGGTAATAAACTCTCAGCAGAACCTGTAACTTTTTTATTATTATCCTTTGCCTTAATACTAATTTCATAAGGATTATAAGCATATACTTCTTTTACTTTAGGTAAACTCTTAATTTTTTTTACATCCTTATCATCTAAAAACTCATTTTTTTCCTTTGCTACATTAATACTTGTATTTAATATAGCTCCATCTGTAGCATCTGATATTTTACTTTGGATACCATTTGATAATGCAGCAATAATTGCTATCCCAAAAATCCCTATAGAAGCTCCAGCAGCAGTTAAAAAGCTTCTCCATTTTTTTGTTTTTATATTACGATACGAAAGTTTCAATGTAGTACTTAGATTAATTTTTGAATTATTATTACCTTTATCAATACTATCTTTATTTACAACAGAACTATGATTATTAGCATTCTCATCAACTACACAATCAATATTTTCAATGCTACCATCATTCATAGAAACGATAGTATCCCCTATTTGAGAAAGTTCTTTAGAATGCGTAACAACTAGAACAATTTTACCTTTTTCCGCAATACTTTTTAATAAATTCATAACTTGCAAAGAATTCTCAGAATCCAAGGCTCCTGTAGGTTCATCTGCTAAAATTATATCCGGATCATTAGCTAAAGATCTAGCAATTGCAACACGTTGTTTTTGTCCACCACTCAAACGATTTGGAAGATAATTCATTCTATCTTCTAAACCTACCAATTCTAATAATTCTTTAGCACGATGTTTTCTATCTTCTTTAGATAAACCTTTTAATATCATACTCATTTCAACATTTTCTAAAGCAGTTAAATGAGAAATCAAATTAAAATTTTGAAAGATAAATCCTATATTTTCTTTCCTAAACTTAACCCAATCTTTTTCCTTGAAATTATTTACATCTTGACCATTAAACAAATATTTACCATTATCAAATGTATCTAATCCACCAACAATATTTAACAAAGTAGATTTTCCACAACCCGATTCACCTAGCAAACATGTCATCTTTCCAGGCTCAAGTGTTAAATTAATATTTTGTAGAACTGAGATTTTTTCATCACCTAAAATATAATTCTTTTGAATATTAAAAAGAGAAATCAAAAAACTCATCCTTTCTGAGTTTTATTTTTAAATAATTTATATAAAAAGTGCACAAAGAAAATAAGTATTAAAGAATACATAAGAGCTTCAAACACCAAAATTACATATTTAAATGAGCCATCTAGTTTATGATAAAGATAATATAACCCACTAAATCCTAAAATTATTGAAATAAAAATAAAGGAAATACTAACATAACCATAAAATCTAATTATATTTTTCTTAGCAAGTTCTTTCTCATCAAATAGAATCCATCAATATTTTTAGGGGGTAACACTAATTCAAATGATTTTTCATATAAATTCAGAATAGCCATAATCGCGGATATTATCCAATAACCAACTAATTTTATAACCGGAATAATATTAGAAAAAATCACCTGAAAATACAAAAATAGGAATGAAGATTTAAATACCTTTCTATTATTGTGTATTAATATATAAGTTCAATAATTAATCAAAAAATCCATCTACGAAACCATTCCAAAAATCTGAATACCATTTACCTGGAACGACTACAGATTCTAATGCTTTCACTTGAAATGCCATTAATTTTACGCGCTATTTTTACCATAAAATGCTAATTTTTGGCACCTTCAATATCATAATACCTATATTTTGCGATGTAAAGTTATAACTAAAAATATGCACAATTACATATTTTTAGTTAGGGGTAGCACCACATCACTATCAAGCTAACAAAACAAAATACCCCCTAAAATGAAAAAATACGCTATGCTTTCTGTAGAATCATAGGAAAGGATGGCGTTTTTGTATGTCTATTTCTGTATCTGATGAATTACAACTATTTGCTCAAGAAATTCAAAGCTTCTTATCCCCAAATATCTTACGAGATTTTGCTAGAGATGTTGGTTTTGTTCAACGAACCAGTAAGTACCAAGCAAAAGATTTAGTCGCTTTATGTGTATGGATGAATCAAAATGTCGCTACGACGTCTTTAACTCAGTTATCTAGCTGTTTAGAAGCATCGACAGAAGTGCTCATCAGTCCCGAGGGACTGAATCAACGATTTAATAAAGCAGCCGTCCAATTTTTACAACACACACTATCTGAACTACTAAACCAAAAATTGACCTCATCTATACCGATTTCTTCTCCATATACTTCTGTTTTCAAGCGTATTCGTATTTTAGATTCAACTGCATTTCAACTCCCGGATGTATTTTCATCGGTTTATCCAGGTGCAGGAGGATGCAGCCATACAGCTGGGATAAAAATTCAACTTGAGTATGATTTGTGGTTCTGGTGCAAATATATAATGAAGAACAAGAATAACAATAGATTTCTAAGGGAATCCTCCCTTATACTATAAGATCAAATACTTGATGAATGAATTTTTTCTGATTTTGGACAGACTGGTTTTCTAAATTAATCTGTCTCTTTTTAATCATATGCATAGCTTCAATCCCACTCAGTATAGAGATGACTGTTGAGTATGACTTAAACCCTAACATACAACGTACACGTTTCTTAATAAAACGATGATCCTGCTCCACGATGTTGTTCAGATATTTTATTTGTCTCACTCGGGTGCCTTCCGGCATCTTTTTTTCGTTTTTCAACTGTTGAATCGATACTTGATAGGCTGGATTTTTATCTATTGTTATTACATGAGGTCTGGAAACATGTGAAAAAGCCGAGGCTTTTTTCAAGAAGCGCTTGGCTGCTTTGGCATCTCTCGTTTTACTAAGTAAAAAGTCAATGGTATTCCTATCTGAATCGACTGCACGATACAAATACATCCATTGTCCTTTTACTTTGATGTACGTCTCATCCACTCTCCATGAGTCATTCGTTTGTTTGAGATGACGTCGAATTCGCTTATCCAACTCAGGACCATATTGATGTACCCAACGCATAATGGTTGTGTGAGCTATGGATAAGCCTCGTTCCTCCATCATTTCCACCAAATCACGAAAACTTAGGTTGTACCGTAGGTACCATCTCACGGTTAATAAAATAATATCTGGTTGATAATGTTTCCACTTGAATAGATTTTGCTTTTCCACACTGATCACGTCCTTTTTAGAGTACTAGTATCAGTATGTCCAAGCTTTATAGATTTTTTGCACCAGAACCTTGTAATCAGTCCCTAATTAATAAATTTCATATTCGTCTAATATATCTTTCAGTTCAAACCAATCATCATCTTCAAAAACATTATCGAGCTTGGATAACTTAAATTTCAATTTCTGCGCAAAAATAAAAATGCTATCAGCCAATTTTATTAATTGGTTATCATCTAACTTATACAGCGTATCACCATATAAATATTGCCATACATATTCTGTTACTTCTTTATCTTGTTCAGGCGAGTTTTCTATACATTCTATGATATAAACAAAATCTTCTTTTATCTTTTCGTACACTTCTTCTAATACTAATTTTTTTGGTATCTGTATTTGATTTTCAGTTAACGATTGTATTAATTTTTCCTTTTGTTTTTTACTCAAGCTATCGCTATTAAACTTGGTTTTCAAATCAAGTAATCGGTCATATTCTGTATTCATTATTTTTATGATTTTTTTCTGATTAACTCTAAGGAAATCGATATCATTATCCGTGTAAATTCCGTCTGTATTGATCCTTCTAATTAAACTATTTATATTCTTGCCAATATAATTTATTTCTTTAGTTAAATCTCTATAAGCTTTCATATCCACTTCAAGTGTGAAATGCGATTTTGCACTATCAACTATGAATGCAGATACCGTTTTATATCCAAATTCTTCTGCTCTATTTTTTATAAATTCTTTATCTTCTTCTAATAAACGAACGTTTAATTTTGTTTTAATTCTTCCCATCATTTAACAACACCTTTTTTTATAAATTTCGAGCGCAGCGACAACAAATATACCGCTTATTTTTTGCAAAAAAATAACGGTAAATATTTGTAAAGGTCGTAGGAATCTCCTACCAAGTCAAAAACATAGTTTTTGGGGAGTGGGCGCCCACTCCCGTAGCTTGCCCTTTGCCCTTTGCTAAAACCTCAATAAATCTTTCTGAAAATTATAACATCTTCAACCAAAATACGGTATAATTTAGTTGAATAATTTATAAAGGGGTTGGTATCTGAATGACGAATGTAGATGAACATACACAGGTTGCATTCGAAGTCGTAGCACAAACCTTTAAATTATTGGAGCAAGCTTTATTACGGATTTTAGAAGCATTGACAAAGTTACTTGAAAATAAAGAACAAGATCCAAAAGATTATATCCTTGATGGAAACACAAAAGATGGTAAACAAAAAATCAATGGGCTTATTAAAAAACATAGTAACACTGGTGGTGTTATTGCTTTAGATAAAAACTTAACTAAGGAACAATTAAAGGATTATCAAAAGGAATTAAAAAAATTAGGTGTAGATTTTTCTGTTGTGAGAAATGGTAAAGAGGACTATTCTTTCTTCTTCTCAGCAGCACAAGCAAGTGTAATTGAAAAAGCATTAAAAAATATAAGTTGAAAGAAAAAA